>JAUVCU010000177.1 GCA_030590715.1 Lentisphaeria bacterium | reverse complement strand
TTCTCCCATTCAAGAGCAGTGGGCAAACGATAAGCCATCCCGTCCTGCAGAGATTTCCAATTACAGTATGCCCTGCCCGCTTCTATCGAAATACCATGAACGGGAGAACCTAAAGAATGAGACTCGATAAGACCTCCATCTATTTCGAACGCCGGCCTAAGATCTTTTTGCGGACCAGAAAATACATACGGCATAAACTCATTTCTCAACTCTTTATTTAAACTCTTCCAGAACTCCAAATATTCATCGAACGAGACTTCGTTTTTCTGAATGAAATAAGATTCCAAAAAACGTTCATGCTTCCGATACTCCAGAGAGAACTCTCCACCAAAAATAGATTTCCCTGCACTAACTAAAGCAAAGCCATCAGGAATCGAACCAGGAATTTCCAATTCGACAGCTTCATGCTCAGAATGAGAGATCATTACAGGATAGACAAAATCCACACTATTATCCAAAGCAACATCGATAAGATAGGAACCTCTCGCAAGCTTACTTGTGTACGGTTGATTAAGCTCAAACCAATCTTCGACAATTGATTTTGAACCACTTTCCAAGTCAACGCGCCATATCCTCACTTTGCCTTTAACCTTTAGCTGTGCAATTGAGATACTCCCTGCTCCTGTTACTTCTTCTTGCAACATACTCATTATGTCTCGTTCTTCAGACGTTATATTCCCTTTGTAGTTCTTTGACCAGAGGTCGATAAAATGAGTCCATGTACTCATCACATCATAATTCTGAAGTTCCCGCGCCATTTCGAGCCTTTTACTGAAGACTTCCTTAAATGAGTTTTTAACTTGTTCTTCACAGTAATGAGGCCCTATTTTCTGCAGTTCCGAAAAAGCAATTCTAAAATGAGAATCAGCCATCCCTTCCACCTGTGCCAGTTCTTTGCGTAATTCCTCTTCACGCCCGCTATAAAACTTCCTGTAGTCATTCTGTGCATTCAACGTTTTGATACCGTCATTTAATCTATTAACCTTATCAAAATAATAATTTCCGGAAACCAAATTCTCTTCTGCATTATCCAAAGCAAGTTCATATCGGACAGCGAATACGCCAGCAGTAACTGCTGTGACAAAAAAAGCGGCTGCTAAAGATGCTGTGATCGCAGTTGATACAACAGGATGCCTCCGTGCCAGCTTAATAATTCGAGTAAATACAGAATCCCTGTACGCAATCAGCTTTTTATTCTCTTTATAGTTCTGCAGGTCTTCAATCAGGTGATTAACATCCTCATACCGATCTTTAATATCTCGCGACATTGCTTTCATACATATTGCATCCAGCTCCTTTGGTATTGAAGCATAAGGGGCTTTTTCCCGCGGAGATACACATTCACCTTTCTGAATTTGATTTAAAAGATCAAGAATCGACCCGGAAAGAGTAAAAGGATAATTCAGCGTCAGAATATGATACAAGGCCACACCTAAGCTGTATTGATCACTTGCATATTCGGGCTCACTCTTCAACTGCTCGGGAGATATGTACATGGGTGTTCCCACAATCTGACCATCCATTGTCTGTGTCTCAAGCTGTGATTCTATATTCTGTGCGGATTCCATATGTTCATTGGCGTCATTGATATCTTTAACCAGCCCCCAATCAATAACCAGAACCTCTCCATACTCTCCAACAATTATATTTTCAGGCTTTATATCCCGATGAATAAGCCCTTTACTGTGAGCATATGCGACACCATGGCAGGCTGACACAAAAATATCGAGTAAGCGGTTTAACGAGTACTTTTCTTTATATTCAGGATCTCCAGCAATCAGTTGGTCAATTATTTTCTGCAGATCATCACCATCAATCTTTTTCATAGTGTAGTAGATACCGTGCCTGTCATCTGCCCCCATAGAGTGAATCGGAATGATATTAGGATGCTCAATCGAAGAAGTAAGTTTTGCCTCTTTCAGAAAACGGCTGACAACACGCTTTGATCTTCTGTATTCAGGCTTTAGTGCCTTAAGAGCGGTCGGTCGTTTTAAAACAGGATCTTCAACCAGATAAACAGCCCCGACTCCCCCCTCACCTATTTTGGAAGACTCATCTATCACAAGTGAATCGGACAGCAGATCTGCTTCTAGCTGTTTTAGATCAACGGCACCTTCCGGCATGCTATCCACGACTTTAGTCTCACCATCATAAACATCCTGAGAAGAAATATTTATAGGTTTTGTTCCAGTATCCTTTGATTCACCCGTCATCTAAACTCCCTGCAACAATTATTAAAACATGAACACTATACAATTATACCATTGACGCATTCTTGTTGCCTATCATATAATTCATTATCTATGGAGGAATTATATGAATTTGATAAACCGATACTTTAAAGAACACGACCCTGTCTGGTTTTCTGTTATTTACGCTTTCGTGCTGATCGCTTTCGTCATATTCATAATCTACGAACCACATGTGAGGCAAACCGCACCACGATATTTCAATCTTGTGGCGGTGTTTCTTTTATTAGGTCCAATCATTCTCACTGTATTTCATATAAACAACTACAAAAATACGATATCAAGCATGTCACGTTTAATCTCGTTATACATGCAGGTAGTAATGATGTTCGGCTGCATCCACTTCTGCAGTGTCGCTGCACATGTAGTCCCTCAACTGAATAAGATAAAAAAACAGGTTCATATGGCGCCAATAACACTAAGCCCAGCCCCATCAGACAATTCGCTAAAAAAGCCAGTAGTTACGACTAATATCTCGGGAATAAGCTCAAAATGGCTAATTATGCTAAGCGCCGATAATTATCCGAAAAATGAAATTGTAGCCGAAGCGCTCAGAAGTTTTTACGACTCGATGCATTTCAGCCTTATGACCTCATCAACAGTGGGATATGGAGATATGGTGCCAAAAACATTCTGGGCAAAACTTATGGTCGATATACAGGTTCTGGTGAGTTTCTTTATTATCGCATTCGGCGTCGGTTCTTTTTTTGCTAATTCCCCAAAAAACGAGTTATAAACACATTTTAGTTCGTTGATTTATTCTTCATGATCTTCGGTTCTTCATGATGAAATTAACTTTTCCAGATTTCTGAGAGGAACCTAAAAAGCCTTTTTAAAGTCAACAATTCACTTCTTCTCTTAGTTTTTTCGCTTTCATTTTTTCATACCATGGCTTTCCTTTATAGAGTTCCTCCATGCAGTCGGGACAAATTGTATGGGAGAAGAGAACTTCGGAGCGGGCTTCGATGTAGGATTCAATTGAACTCCACAACTCCTGTTCACTTCTTATTTTTTTACAATTTGCACAGATCGGAATTAAACCTTCGAGGGTCTGTATCTGTTCTATGGATTCTCGCAGCTGTAACTCTACCTTATGCCGATGTTCAATTTCACGTCTCAGCTTGCGGTTCCATATGAGAATGGTTGTTACAACAAGGATCACGAGAACCAGAAACATCATCGCACGGTTCCTTATCTTTTCCATTGATATTCCATATTCATAACGAATTGTCAGCCATTTCTTTTTGATATCCTGGTACTGCTGAGGTGATATTGAACGCACGGCTTTATTGACAATTGAATGGAGCTCCGGCAAATCTTTCCGTATCCCCATTGCCAGGCTGACATCTTCCAGGCCACTCGGACAGCCTACCTTGATGTTGTAGAATCCATTTTTCTCAATCATATAACTGGCGGTCGCAAGATTACCGATATAGGCGTCAGCTTCTCCTTCCGCAACCATCCTCAATGCTTCCTCTTCTGTATCCACTTCGATGAGGTGTAAAAAAGGAAGTTTCTTTTTCGCTATTACAGTAACATTCAATTTTCGTACAGCGGCAATTTTACTGTCGGCAAGGTCGGTTGCATTTGAAATAAATTGGTCTTTGCGAATGAAAATTACTGTTGGGAATTTAAACATGATGTCAGTGAATAACAGATCTTTTTTTCGCTCTTCTGTTGGAGTTATTATTGGGACCAAGTCAAGTCCTTCGCCTGCCTGAATTGCTTCGAGTGCTTTTGGCCAGCTGAGCAATAGTTTATGTTCGAACCTGATGGACGTTTTTTGCTCAATAATTTTAAGTAACTCTTTTACAATGCTGTCATTCTCCGTGTTCGGAAAAAGAAATGGCAGGTAATTACCATAAGTCCGTACACGGACAACCGGATGTTGCTGCAACCACGCTTTTTCTACATCTGTCAGATGTATTGAGCTGTTATCCTGTACAGGAGAAGGAACTTCTACTTTTCCATGCAGAAGCGAAAGTCCTGCCATGAGCCCCAATGATAAGATAGTAAAGAAAATAACAGTTTTCACAATCAGTCTCCGCCTTTAAAAATGCCTACTCTCTTATACTGATTGTACTGAAAAACATGCCTAAAAACAAATTACAGCTATCCCAAAACATAATTTTGAATGTAGAAGGCAACTTCCACTTTGAGCTGGATTCTGATATACATATAAATAGTAATGCTGCATAAAAGTACATTTATTGCTCAATAACATTAGGTATCATTATGGAAGAAGTATTTTCATTGATCATATTATTTTTATGCGGGATGATATTTTTGGCTTCTGTCACCTATTACTATCTGCAGAAAATCAGATTCCCATATACGATCGGCCTGGTCCTTGTTGGCGTACCTCTAGGTTTTAT
>JAUVCU010000030.1 GCA_030590715.1 Lentisphaeria bacterium | reverse complement strand
GGGCAAATATGAATTATCTTAAATAGATTAGGAAATTGTATATCTATTTTCTCCCCTTTTTCTATCTCTCGGTTTAGAAGAATTGCCTCGACTAAAAGGTTAATCTGAATGCTTGAATAACCTTGATTCTATAGGGGACTTGAGTATCTTATCGGAGAAAATTTAATACATAATAATTAATGAAGAATAAGGTATAGATATCATGGCTATAGAGGATATGAAAAATACACTTTACCAAATGGGTGAAAAAGCTAAAATCGCATCATATAAACTTGCCGCGATGTCACCTAAGGACAAGGATAAATGTTTGAATGCAATGGCTGATGCCTTAGAGCTTGCAGCTGATGAAATAAAGAAAGAAAATGAAAAAGACTTGGTCGCAGGTCAGGAGAAAGGTCTTTCTCAGGCTATGCTTGACAGGCTGAAACTGGATGATGAACGTATTAAAGGAATGGCGGACGGTCTTCGTATTCTTACGACACTTGAAGATCCTGTAGGAAAAGAGCTTGATACAATTGTTCGCCCAAACGGCCTTAAAATTCAAAAAGTTTCTGTTCCTCTAGGTGTGATCGGAATTATTTTTGAGTCTCGTCCTAACGTGACTGTTGATGCAGCAGGTCTTTGTCTTAAGGCTGGAAACGCTGTAATTCTACGTGGTGGTTCTGAAGCTATTCATTCTAATCTTGCTTTGGGGCATATTCTGAATCGTGCCGGACTTGCTACTGGGCTTCCTGAAGGGGCTGTGCAGTTGGTTCCGTTTACAGATAGAGAAGGGGTTGGTATTCTTTGTCAGATGGATAATTATGTTGATCTTGTTATTCCGCGCGGAGGAGAAGGGCTTATCCGTGCTGTCGTTACTCAAGCTACTATTCCTGTTATTAAGCACTATAAAGGAGTTTGTCATCAGTTTGTTGATGTAAGTGCAGACATAGAAATGGCCTTGGATATTGTTGAAAACAGTAAGTGTCATCGACCTGGTGTTTGTAATGCCATGGAGACTCTTATTATTCATCAAGATATAGCGGAGGAGTTTTCGGCAAAGGTTGCAGAACGCCTGTTTGGTCGTGGTGTTGAACTTCGCGGAGATTCATCATTCTGTGATCTGGTACCTGAAGCTTTGGAAGCTTCTGAAGGCGACTGGTCTGAAGAATATCTTGATCTTATTCTTGCTGTTCGCATTGCGGATAGTGTTGAGTCAGCAATTAGTCATATTAATAAATATGGTTCTCATCACAGTGATGGAATCATCTCTAATGAAAGAGCTTCTATCGAGTTGTTCCTAAATCAGGTTGATTCTTCTACTGTTTATGTAAATGCTTCAACTCGCTTTACTGACGGTGGTGAGTTTGGAATGGGGTGTGAGATTGGGATAAGTACAGATAAGTTGCACGCTCGCGGGCCAATGGGGCTTCCTGAGTTGACAACGTATAAATATCTTGTTGTTGGTGAAGGGCAAATCAGGTAGGTAATGGCCTTGAATTCTATTATCTTACCTGGATGGGGAATGCCTAAGGAAAGTTATTTGGGCATTTCCTTTTCTAATTCTGTTCTCTGGGATTATGGTTTTTGGAGTGAGGAATCTTCTGACGATTTTGATTCATTTTTTGACAGCTTAAAAAACAGTCTTGATGGTGATTCTGTTGTGATCGCTCATTCTATGGGTTCTGTTCTAGCGCTTAAAGCGGCATTGTTGTTTGAAGGGATTAAAGCTTTGGTTTTGGTTTCTCCATTTGCGCGCTTTACAGAAGACGAAGGCTATGTCGGCATTCCATTTGCAAATGTCTCAGGTATGAATAAAATGCTTAGTTCGAAGCCGGAATTTGTTCTTCGTAGGTTTTATCGCGATGTGTTTTCTCCACAAAAGTCAACATTGAAAGTTCCGGATACAATGAATGTTGATCTCCTGTCTGACGGTTTGGCTGTTCTTGAAAGCTGGGATTTAAGAGATTCCCTGGCAGAATTGAATATCCCTGTTTTAATTCTTCAGGGGTGTGACGATAAAGTGGTTGATTCTGATACTGCAAAGTGGCTTTCTGATAATATAGCAGGCTCAGACTATGTTGAGTTTTCAGGAGTTGGGCACGCTTTGCCTATTGTTGAAGCTGCTAGGTGCTCTGAATTGATCGCTTCATTTGCGGAAAAGCATTCTCTTTCTATTTAAAAATTTCTTTCTGGATTTTCTATGATTTCTTATAAACTCGTTGCAGATAATTTTTCAAAAAGCTCTAAAGAGTATGATGACGTAGCTTTGTGTCAGAATTATTCTGCCGGAAGGTTTGCTGGTATGATTGCGGATAATGTTAAGCCGAGTCGGAAGGTGATGCGGATTATGGAGATCGGTTGTGGAACCGGGTTTCTTACTAAAACTATTATGGGGCTTTTTCCTAAGGCTAGTTTTACAATTGTTGATATTTCCGCAGAAATGATAGATGTCTGTAAAAAAAATACTTCTACCATAAGAAAGCAGCATGGTATTGATGCTGATTTTGAAGTCTGCGATGTTTCATCGAATATTATTCCCGGAAAGTATGATCTTGTTGTTTCTTCTCTGGCTCTTCAGTGGGTTGAGGATGAGTTGTCTGATATCCTGTGTCGGGTTGGAGATGTTCTTGCGGACAATGGTAATATTATGTTTACAACGCTCGTTGAGGGGACTTTTAGAAGGTTAAAGAGCTCTTTTGAGAGGTTTGGTGTTGAGTTTCCTGGACCATCGCTTTTGACAAAAAGTCAGTTGGCTGAAGCTTGTGGTGGTGATTTTGGTATTGTTTACGAGGTCTATAATGATGTTTATCCGACTGTCCTTGCATTTTTAGAGCAGTTGCGCACAACGGGAGCGGTGAATGCGACCGGCCAACCTGTTAAGCCGGGAAGTCTTCGCAAGGTAATTAAAGATTATTCTGCCGTTTGTGAAGGCGGTCAGGTTGTTGCCGAGTATCATTTGGCTTATTGTTCTTTAGGCAAGTGTTAAAGCTTCTTTTTTTCTTTTAGAAAATAAAAAAGCCCTGACTCTCAAATGAGAATCAGGGCTTTTGTTTTATCTAGTTTTACTTGCCTTCAAGCTCAAGAGTTACTGAGCGTTGGTCGCAAACTTCAGTTGGGCCGAAGTATTGAATTGGTCCTGGATAGATGAAGTCAGTGTTGATAGCCCACTCGTCGCGTTTTGATACGAAGTGCTTGAATGGCGCTCCGTCAAGTAGCACAAGGGCTTTCTGAATAACAGGTTTGTCTGCTCCATGGCGGCGTTCGACATTCATCATCATTGTGATTGGAACTCCGGCTGCAGTCCACTCTATTGCAGGTTTAGTCAGGTTTTGAACAGATGACATGTATCCTGTTTTTCCTGTACCGATAAGAGCTGAAGCTGTGTAGCCTATGCTGTAGCAGTAATCTGCGTCGAAGTTTGAAGGAGCGGCGCAGCGTCCTTCGTAACCGAAGAAGTGAGCCTGGTGTCCGAATTTTCCGACGTAAGTTCCGGCTTTCTTCATCTCTTTAAGCTTTTTGTCGACCATTTCGATCATCAGCTTTTCTGTTTCGATTAGAGAGACCTGAACGTTTCCGTGCGGGTCGCGATCGTTTGTGAGCTGAGTTTGTATGAGTTCAGGAAGTGAGGTGTAAACTGCTGAAGTTTCTGCAGAAAGATTCTCTTTTACAAATGCTACCTTTGTCGATTTGTCTTCTAATGCGTTGAATTCGTCTTCTCTGTGGTGAAGAAGTTCGTTGAGTTCGCTGATAAGAACACCTACTTCCGGGATGAATTCGACGATACCTTCCGGGATCAGAGCCACACCAAAGTTGTTTCCGTTTTCTGCTCGTTTGGCAATAACGTTTGCCATGTATTCTACTATCTCGTTAAGAGACTGAGCTTTTTCTCTTACTTCTTCACCGATAAGACAGATGTTAGCCTGAGTTTGTAGAGCACACTCAAGTGCGATGTGAGAAGCCGAGCGCCCCATAAGTCTGGTGAAATGCCAGTATTTCTTGGAAGAGTTGCAGTCGCGCATGATATTTCCGATAAGCTCAGAATATACGCGGCACGCAGTATCAAAACCAAAAGAGATCTCGATTTGTTCGTTTTTTAGGTCGCCGTCAATTGTTTTAGGGCAGCCGATAACTTGAATGTCAACGTTGTTTTTCTTGTAGTAATCTGCAAGAAGGCAAGCGTTAGTATTTGAGTCGTCACCACCGATAATAACCACGGCGTTGATCCCTAGTTTTTTGCAGTTTTCAGCACCCTGGTCGAAATGCTCTTCTGTTTCAAGTTTTGTTCGTCCTGAACCGATGATGTCAAAACCACCTGTGTTGCGGTAGTTGTCAAGAAATTCTGCAGTGATTTCCTGGTAGTCGTTTGCAATGTATCCGCCAGGTCCGTTAAGAAAACCAAAAAGTTTGTTTTCTGGATTTAGAGATTTTAGTCCGTCGAAAAGACCTGCGATTACGTTGTGACCACCAGGAGCTTGTCCGCCAGATAGAATAACTCCGACATTGATTGTTTTGTCAGAAGTTGTTGACTCTCCTGTTTCGAATCTAAGTTGTGGAGCACCATAAGTCGCTTTGAATAGCTTTGCTATCTTTTCCTGGTCGGCAACGCACGTTGTCGCTTCGCCTTCGATCAGTTTGTATGGTTTTCCTTCGGCAAAAACTGCAGGTAGTTTTGGCTGGTAAGTCGATCTGGCTTTTTGTAAAGCTGAAATAGTCATTTTGATCCTCTCTTTCGGCAATGAATGCTTTATATTGCATTTTGCCCTTTATATATATATATATATAAAATTCACGTCCATAAAAAAAGCTCAGGGGGTGGCCTGAGCTTTTTTTAATGCATACTGATAAGCCTTGACTTATGAAGTCGCTTTGTCTGCTTTGAGGAATTCTTCTTTAAGGTCCTCGTAGTTTTTGGCTACAGGGAATTGTGGGAACTCATCAATTACATTTTGAGGCGGGCAGAATAGGATTCCTGCGTCAGCTTCACCAAGCATTGTTGTATCGTTGTATGAGTCTCCCGTTGCAATGCAAGTAAGATTTAGCTCGTGAAAGCGCTGGATCGCCTTTCTCTTTGGATCTTCCAGTCGAAGGTGGTAGTCGCTGATAGTTCCGTCTTCGTCAACGCCAAGTTTGTGGCAAAGTAGAGTAGGGTATCCAAGTTGTTTCATTAGCGGCATTCCGAACTCGTAGAATGTGTCGGAAAGGATCACGATCTGGAATCTTTCGCGAAGCCAGTCAAGAAATTCTTTTGCCCCTTCCATTGGCGACATTTTGGAAATGACTTTTTGGATATCTGGTAGTCCAAGGTTGTTCTCTTTTAGAATTCTCAGGCGTTGCTGCATTAGAACATTGTAATCGGGAATATCTCTAGTTGTTGCTTTGAGTTCTTCAATTCCTGTCAGTTCTGCAAATTTGATCCATATTTCAGGAACGAGAACACCTTCTAGGTCAAGGCATGCTACTTTCATGGGTAACCTCTTTATTTACTGCATGTGTATATGTTTATTTACTGCAATAAAACTTTATACACATATCTGTTATTTTATTTATGCCCTAAAAGTACTACCAAGTAGTAAAAATACAAAGTGCGTGTGTATTGCTTTTTTATTTAAAAAATGAGTAAAACATATGTGTTTAATTTCAATATTATCTTGTATAATTCGACTACTTCGTAGGCTGTTTTCCTTGCCGTTTAGATGCTGTCTAATTTTCAAAAACGAGAACACAAAATGGATGTATATGCAGAGAATGTATTTATTAAACAGAAGTTTGAGGAGATGGGGTTGGATATTTGTGAAGTTTGCGGTCTGTTGCCTAGCAGTATTGAAGAACAGAATATTGAGTTGATAGCTTTGTTGGGGTTTGTTCATGCTTATAAAGTTAGTGGGGATGAATGTGTGATTAGTGGAATGCGGGATTCTATTCCATCTATTATTCTCGGGAAGGGTACGGAAGACCGATGGGGTAAGTTTGAGTCCTGGGTTTGTAACTGCAGGCTTGGTGCATTTCTTGATTATAATAGGGTGCCGGGAAGTGAGGATTGCGTCGGGTTGGAATCAATAAAGGTGTATCTTGGTCAATATTCTCTTTATGTTGATTTTTTAGGTGTGATTCCTCCCGGGCTTGCTTGTCGGTATTTAAAGGAAGAGCTTTGTGATGAGGTTTTTCTGTCCAAGAGGAATAAGGTTCCGGTTACTGTTACGGGGTGTGATGGGTATTGTCCTGGTTGTTTTCAGAGGCCGTGGTGTCAACAAGGGCGGGAAGAGTCGTGGAAGATCGACAGGAAGCATGGAGTGATGGTTATTCCTGAAATTGCAAAAGAGTATTTGGATGTCGAGTTGCCGTCTATCAATTATCTCGTACCTCATCGCTAAGAAACCTAATCTGAGGTTTGTTTTTAATTATTTCGAGATAAATAAAAAGCCCTGGCTTATAAATATAAGTCAGGGCTTTTTGCTGTCGTGTAGGGTTCTAGCAGTCTTGAGGTGCTTGGTACTTCGTAAGAGCTCTACCTTTGTAAATCTGACGCGGACGAGCTATTTTTGCGCCTTTTGTCGAGATCATCTCTTTCCATTGAGATATCCATCCTGGTAGACGACCAAGTGCGAACATAACAGTCATCATATTTGAAGGGATTCCAATGGCGCGGTAGATAATACCACTGTAGAAATCAACATTAGGGTAAAGGTTACGTGACAGGAAGTATTCATCATTAGTAGCCTTTTCTTCAAGTTCCATAGCAACATCAAGAAGCGGATCGTTGATGTTTAATTTTTCAAGAATATCATGGCATGACTGTTTGATTATCTTTGCTCGCGGATCGACTGTTTTGTAGATTCGGTGTCCGAATCCCATTAACCTGAACGGGTTTTTCTTGTCTTTTGCTTTTTCAATAACTTTGTCAACGTTACCACCGCGTTTAACGATGCCTTCAAGCATAGAGATAACAGCCTGGTTGGCTCCACCGTGAAGCGGTCCTGAAAGTGCGTTTATTCCTGCAGAAATTGTTGAGTAGATGTTTACTTGAGCACTTCCGATAACTCTGACCGCAGAAGTTGAACAGTTTTGCTCGTGGTCTGCGTGGATTATAAGCAGTCTATCCAGTGCTTTGACTATTTCTGGATCAATCTCATATGGCTTTACCGGAGAGTCGAACATCATGTTCAGGAAGTTTGCGCAGTATGATAAGTCGTGGCGAGGGTATACGATCGGCTCACCAATAGACTTTTTGTATGCAAATGCTGCGAATGTTCTAACAATCGATATCAGGCGCGCTGCAGTTTCATCAATATCGCCCTTTAGTGATTCGGCATCAACATTCGGGTAGAATGCGGAAAGCGCGTTGATCATAGTCGACAGGATGTACATCGGGTGTGAGCCGCGTGGAAAGCCGTCGAAAAAGTGACGCATGTCTTCATGCATTAACGAGTGTTTTGTTAAAAGTTGTGAAAAACTGTTCAATTGGCATTTTGAAGGCAGCTTATTGTGTATAAGCAGGTGGGCTGTTTCAACAAATGTTGATTTTTCAGCTAGCTCGTCAACGGGTATTCCTCTGTATCTAAGAATTCCCTTGTTTCCATCTATGTAAGTGATTTTACTTGTACATGATCCAGTATTACCGAAACCCGGATCGAAAGTGATTAGTCCACTTTCAGCGCGAAGGTTTGTGATATCTATCGCTTTTTCACCTTCTGTTCCCGTGATTATAGGAAGTTTGTATGTCTGTTTACCGAGCTTTAGTTCAGCGAATTTTGACATTGGCAGTTCCTTGTTTTGTTATCATTTATTTATAATTATTATTTTTTATTCAAGTATTTTGACTCTGGAAACTGTTCTATCTCAATAGACTATTACAGAAAAATAGATGCGGCCGAAGATGTGGTGGCTTTTTTAGTCTTTTATTATGAGTAAAACAGATTAAGTGATAATTCAAAGTCAATTAGCTGCACAATTTACTCTAAAAGTACTCTTTTTCAAGTCATCTCTTTTGTATTTATAAGTGCATACCAAGTGCTTAGCAAAATAGATCAGATTCTTTTACATTTTTTATAGCTAACTTTATTCTTTAAAACAAGATGTTCGGGGTGAACTTTTTTGAGCTAATGCTAAGCTATAGTGCTTTTATAAAATTAGAATATGAACATACAATTAGGAAATCTATTATGTCAACGGAAGATTTTGCGAGCTATTTTGAAGCTAGCTTTGATAATTTGGTTACAAGTTTTGAACCTGGTCAAAAAGTTAAAGGAACTATTGTTTCAATCACTAAAAACACAATTTTTGTAGATGTTAAATCTACGAGTGAAGGAATTATAAGCCGGGAAGAACTATGTGAAGACGGTGAACTTACTGTAAAAGTTGGAGATGAGGTTGAGGCGTTTTATCTTGATTCGTCTGATGGAAGTATCAATCTTACTGTAAAAATGTCAGGAGCAGTGAGCAACGCTCAATTAGAAGATGCATACGCAAATGGAATTCCTGTCGATGGTAAAGTTCTGGAAGAAAGAAAAGGTGGTTTCTCTGTTAAAATCGCCGGAGAACAGGCGTTTTGCCCATTCTCGCAGATGAGCCTTCACCGCGTTCCCGATACTTCAATCTTTATCGGAAACACGTATTCTTTCACAATCTCTGAAATGAACCGTGGAAACTTTGTTGTTTCGCGCAGAAAAATGATTGAACAGGAGCGCGAAGTAAAAAGAGAAAAACTTCAGGAAACGCTGACCGTTGGAGATCTTATCTCTGGAACCGTTGCTAAAGTTATGGACTTTGGTGTATTTGTAGACCTTGATGGTGTTGATGGATTTATTCCGATCTCTGAACTATCGTGGAGCCGTACTGATAGCGCTCTTGATTACGTCGCTCCTGGCGATGTTGTAAGTGTTAAGGTTAAAGACCTTAACTGGGATGCGAATAAAATCACTTTGAGTTTCCGTTCCGCTCAAACTCCGTGGGAATCTCTTGCAGAAAAATTCCCTCTTGGATCTACCGTTACAGCTACTATCACGCGTCTTGAATCATTCGGAGCCTTTGCTCAGCTTGAGAAAGGTGTTGAAGGAATGATCCATATCTCTAAATTCGGAACAGGAAAACGAATTAACCACCCTCGTGAAGTTGTTTCTGTTGGCGATAAAGTTGAAGTTGTTATCGAGAACTTCGATGATGAAAAACAGCGTATTGCTCTTTCAAAAAGCGCTCTTGATGGAATGGCTCAAGAAGGTTATGTAGCTAAAGATGCTGTAAAGCTTTCTGATAACGCCGTGATTGAAGAAGGTCTTGCTGTAGATGGTATTGTTGATGGAATTACTGACTTCGGTGTATTCGTTAAGCTTACAAGCAGAAAAAGTGGTCTACTTCATATCAGCCAGGTCGGAACTGAGAAAATCAGCCAGAACAACGCTCTTAGCTTCCTTAACGGAAAATTCACGGCTGGAGATCATGTAAATGTTGTTGTTCAGGAAATCAAGGGAGACCGTATTTCTTTGACAACTCCTGAAAAACTTGAGAAAGATGCGGAGAGTGCAAAGCTGAACACGAGCCACTTTGATGTTAGCGCATCGGATCTTGGTGGACTTGGCGGACTATTCGACGGTTTGGATCTGTAAGATCTGAAACCTGAAATATGAATGCTGAAATATGACCACAGGGAATCAACCAATTGATTTAAAAGTGCGTACACGTAACTTTGCTCTTAGAGTGATAAAGATGTACTCTGTCCTTCCTAAATCAACGGTTGCCCAGGTTTTAGGCAAGCAAGTTCTAAGGTCTGCGACATCTGTCGGGGCGCATTATAGAGAAGGACCTAGAGCGCGCTCCACGGCCGAATTTATCAGCAAGCTGGAAGGTGGGATGCAGGAACTTGAAGAAAGCATGTATTGGTTTGAGCTTATTATTGAGTCTGGATTGTTCGATGAACACAAAATGCATGATTTGCTGACAGAAGCTGACAGAAGCTGATGAACTAATGGCAATTCTGACGTCAATTTTTTTTAAAGAAAAAAAGAAAAGAAAGCTGAAGTAGGAAAGCTGAAGTAGGTGCCTGACACTTCCTGTCTCATATTCCCTGTTTCATATTTTAAGAACATACCTCCTGTCTCCTATTTCATATTTTATTAAGTTTGAGGCTGTTTTATGAATAAAACTATTTTTAATGTTGGTGAAGTACCGCGTTTTCCGGTTTATAACGTTAAGCCGGAGCAGTGGGGCGAGGGATTAGTTGTAAGGTCTCCTAATTGGCTCGGCGATGCAATTATGACGTTGCCAGCTCTTGTTCAGCTTAAAAAAGTAATTCCGGAAGGTAAAAAACTAATTGTAGTGTGCCCTCCTGGTCTTGCAAAGTTTTACGAATGCATGCCGATTATTGATTGTGTTTTTAAGCTTTCAAAAGCTCATAGCGCATGGGAGTGGAGCGAAGTTAAAGCTCTTAAGGCAATG
>JAUVCU010000070.1 GCA_030590715.1 Lentisphaeria bacterium | reverse complement strand
ACTTCGCCCGACTTTCAGGCTATTCTGGTAAAGGAAGCTCAGTTTTCGCGTATGCAGTTTGAGTCAGCGCAATGGCGACGCCTTCAGCTTCAAGCTGCAGGATGCAGGCTTCTCGGTTACAGCGGAATACAGATTTCAGGATTGAAATCAAAATCCCACATCAAAATAGCTTCTCGTCGTATTGCGGAGGCTTTTGAAGAGTTTACCACATTCAGAGAGTGGAAGATGGCATATGAAGATTATCTTGCGCGAGCAGATATGGCTCCATATCCTTTTCGATTCTATATGTTCAACAACTTGTTTTCCGAGGCTCATTATAGTGATGAAGCTAAAAAGAATAATACGAGATTGTCTGACTGTGGTAAACTTGAAAAAACCAAGTACAACTTTTCAAAAATGATTTTGGATAAGCTGGATAATTATCCAAATGCGCAAAGTCTTCTAAAGCAGGTTTTGACCGGTTGTAGCTCATGCGATATGACTCAGCTGAAAAAAACGCATTATGTCTGTATGGATGCATGTCCTAAAATGTTGTCTAATGGACCGTGTGGCGGATCTAAGCCAGGTGGTGAATGTGAGCTTGACAGCACGACCTGCGTTCACCTTTTGAGGATGAGGCGTGCTAACTGGTTAAATGAGACTCATATTATAGAAGACGAATATATAGAGCCTGCTTCAAATAGGAAATAACGTGCTTACTGCAGAACTTTTATCGGAACTCCGCGATTGGTATCATTCTTATACTGATTCATTTTTGACAGACCAATACGAACACGATAGAAATATCATTCTCAAAATAGAACATTCGCTCAGAGTGAGAGATCACGTCATGGATATTGCCCGATCTGAAAAAATGGATGACGGAAAGCTGTATCTGGTCGAATTGATGGGATTGTTCCACGATATTGGAAGGTTCGAACAGTATTCTACATACCGGACATTCTCGGATAGTAAATCAGTAAATCATGCAGGCCTCGGAATCTCTGTGATAAAAAAGCTTAATGTGTTCAAAAACATTGAAGTTTCAGATAGGAAAATGATCTTATCGGCTATTGCTTATCACAACCTGAAAAATCTACCTGCTTGCGACAATAAAGAGCTATTGCATTTAAGTAAGATGTTGAGAGATGCAGATAAACTGGATATTTTAAAAGTTGTTACAGATTACTATAAAAGTGACGAGACGAACGAGACTATCGGATTAAATCTGCCGGATAATGATTTTGTAAGCGATTCTGTTATTGAATGTATATTGCGGTCGGAAACTATAGATTATAGATCTCTGAAATCACTTAATGATTTTAAGCTTCTGCAGATGGCGTGGGTGAACGACCTGCACTTTTCCCATTCCAAAAAGGTTGTAAAAGAAAAATCCTACCTTTCTGTCATATATGAAACATTACCGAAAACAGATGCTGTAAAAATGATTTACGAGCACCTGCTTGAAAAAAATTAGATTATAAAAGGTTGGCTGCGGCTGAAGATAATTCACTTCGTTCACTTTTTCTCAGTGAAATATGACCGTGGATCGGATGTGATTTCAAGCGTTCGACCGCATAGCTTAATCCGTTTGATGATGCGTCCAAGTACGGGTTGTCTATCTGGTCCGGATCTCCGGTCAGAACCATTTTTGTCCCTTCTCCCGCTCTACTGATAATTGTTTTTATTTCGTGTGGAGTCAGGTTCTGCGCTTCGTCAATAATTACAAACTGTCGAGGAATACTTCTACCTCTTATATATGTCAGGGCTTCAATCTCGATCGTGTGGTTTCGCATCAACTCTTCAATGCTTTTTCGAACTGACTGCGAGTCCTTTTTAACCTTATGCATCAGGTAATCAAGATTATCAAAAATCGGGTGCATCCAGTGCTGCATCTTATCGTCTTTATCTCCGGGCATATAGCCAAGGTCTTTTCCCATCGGAATTATCGGTCTGGAAACAAGAATTTTTTCGTACAGTTTTTTATGGAGAACAAGTTCCAGTGCCGCAGCAAGTGCAAGCAGTGTTTTGCCGGATCCTGCATTCCCTACCAGTGAAACGAGCTGTATGTCCGGATCCATCAGCAGTTCAAGAGCAATTCTTTGCTCTTTACTTCGGGGATGAATGCCCCATACTTGGTCATCATTTGAATGGTTAAATGGAATGAAAGCATCATTTTTGTACTGGGCGAGTGATGTGTGGCGTGGGTTGATTTCGTCTATCAGCATTGCACACTCGTTCGGCTGCAGCTTGTACCCCTCAATTGAAATTGATTTGTCATAGTGAAGTTTATCAATGGTATCTTTTGGAACTGTAATGTCTCGACAACCGGTAAATAGATGATCGTAATTTACTTTTTGTTTATCAAAGTCCTGCACTTTGAGACCGAGAGCATCAGCCTTAAGCCGGACATTTATATCTTTAGACACAAATATTACATTTTCTCCTTTTTGGAAAAGATGATAGGCTACACGGATTATCTTATTGTCCGGAACTTCCAGGTCAAGGTCAGCACCATTAATCTCTCCTTTTCCCGCAAAGATCCTTAACATTCCGGGACATTCGGAATCACAGATGGAATTCATTGGTACTCCTTCACGAAGGTTACCCTTATGACGCAAAGCATCGAGATGCCGTATTACATGCCGGGCATTTCGGCCAAGCTCATCACTATTCTTTTTAAATCGGTCGAGCTCCTCTATAACGGTCATTGGCAGAACTATGTCGTTGTCGGCAAAAGACTCTATTGCGTGAGGATTGTGAAGAAGAACGTTGGTATCTAGGACAAAGGTTTTTTTTGACATAAACTATCCCTTTAGATAATTGAAGTAATGCACCCTATACAATTAATCTAGGGTGAATTAAGCAGTGTTACAAGGAGTTGAGCTGGTAATGAACTTATCGAAATCAGGAGTTTCTCCGCTAAATCTTTTCAAACAAAAATGATATAATTGAGTTCTGTGGTAAATTGCAGCACTACTAAAAAGAGGGTGGACTGCTTGAAGCTGCAAAAGAGAAAAATCGGAAACTGGACCTGGCACTTAACAGATAATGATCAGGACTTGGCGTGGTTTGAAAACCGCGATGTATTAATGAGCCGAAATACAGTCAAGTCAAATGCGGTCAGAACCGTTTTCACCGTCAATAATAGATATTATGTGAAATACGATTCCCCAGAGAAAATAACTAAGCAGCTACGTTCTCTTTTTTTACCTAAAGTTAAATTAGAATTTGATATTGCAATGAAGTTGGAGGAATCTGGGATTCCAGTCGTTAAATATCTCGGTTGGGGCAAAAAAGGAAGTCTTGGCTTTTTGCTAACAAAAAGTTACCCTCATTCTACTTGTGTTCGAGATTATTGGTTTCAAAATTATGTTTATGGCACAAGAAAAGATAAAACTGCTTTTCTGAAAAAACTAACAAACTTGATTTTCCTTCTAATCGAGAATGGCTTTTATCATCCTGATTTTCACCTAGGAAATATTCTGATTGATACCGCAACGTGTGAAATGGCACTGGTTGATGTATATGGAGTGAAAAAATTAAAGGTATTGTCTGAAGGTAAGATATATAAGATGGTGCAGATTGTTGCTGCATTGCGTGATGGCCTTACCGATTCGGAGTGTCGTTATTTAATTGAGCAAATAGGTTATTCAGCCGAGTCTTCATCTACGGCCTGGAACTTGATACTTCATGATGAGGCTTTGCGGGCAAATAAATTGTGGAATAAACGGCGCAGGCAGGTTTTGGATAACCATGAAAAATATAGCACTGTAGTAAACGATGGTGAAGATACCCTTGTCCTGAAGCATGACCAAACCCGTAATCCAATTTTCGATCCAGAAAAGCTAAACGGAATTGAGCAAAATTCAGAGATTATCGGAGTAATGTATGATCGATCTGCTGCAACTAAGGTTTGGTTAGCATCATTTCTCTTACAGTTCCACTCTATTTCTCACGTTCGCCCACTTGTCTGGCAGCAATCAGCTAAAGGTTCCGATACATTGTATTTTGAACTAAGAAATAAGGAACAGGGTGATGAGGCTTTATTTAATGAGTTTTTATCGAGATGCAGTTGTGCTGGCTTAGAAATTAAGCGCTCCGATATTTGTATCTGCGATGGGAAACCATATATTTCCGACATTACTGTTGTCGCAGAAACACTTTAAACCATATCGGATATATTTGTGAAAGTTATATTTTTAATTAACAAAGCAGAAACTCCAAGCTCTAGAATACGGGTTATAAACCTCATGGAGGAGTTGAATAAGTCTGGGCTAAATGCCACGTATGTGGTTCTTGAGTCAAATAGGTTGAAGCGGTTAGCTCAATTTAGACGTTGCGACTCATATGATGTTGTTGTTCTCCAGAAAAAAATGCTGCACAGCTTGGAGCTAAGGGTTCTTCGTCATTTTTCTAGAAAATTAGTTTACGATTTTGATGATGCCATTTACTATAAAGCTGGTTCGTGTTCAACTGACCCTAAAGCGCACAATAGTGCAAAAAGGGAGAGACGTTTTGCATCCATCATCAAACGATGTGATGCCGTTATTGCTGCTAATGAGATTCTACAGAATAAGGTGGAATCTTTAAGATCCGACCTTCCTGTTTATGTTATCCCATCAGCTGTTGAAGTGGATGGCTTCTCTATAAAAAATAATTTTTCCTTATCAGGTACACCTGTTATCGGTTGGGTTGGTACAGCTAAAACGCAACGGTATCTGCAATTTATCCTGCCTGCACTTCAGAAAGTAAATTCAAAAGTTCCATTCAAACTAAACGTAATCTCAAATGAGAAGCCTGAACTTGAAGGAATTGAGGTTGAATTCACTCAATGGGATGTAAAGGGGCAGTATGAAGCATTGGTTAAGTGTGATGTTGCTATAATGCCGCTATC
This sequence comes from Lentisphaeria bacterium, assembly GCA_030590715.1. Taxonomy (GTDB): domain Bacteria; phylum Verrucomicrobiota; class Lentisphaeria; order Victivallales; family JAUVCU01; genus JAUVCU01. Next base: position 2,546 of record JAUVCU010000070.1, on the reverse strand, counting down.
TCTAGATCCATTTTCTGAAGGAAAATCTGCTTATAAATTACTACAATATATGTCGTGTGGAGTTCCTTCCGTTTGCTCTGCTGTTGGAATGAATATTGATGTAAGTTCTAGTGATGAGTTCTGTTTTTGTGCTAATGATTGTGATGAGTTTGCAGAAAAGTTGATTAAATTGATTCGGGATGAATCAATTCGGCGTCTTTATGGAACTAAAGGGCGTAAGCTGATTGTTGATTTTTATAGTATTGAGGCCGTTGGGAAGCAACTGGCTGATGTGTTGGGGAGAATTGAACAAGCCAATGATTTCTAAAATTAAAAAAATTCGATCTGAGTGCCTACAGAATAATCCCGATTTTAAAGCTTATCGTTTTGGTTCAAACCGCTTTGTGATAAACAAAAAATTTGACTCTGAACAATTCAGGAAAGAGATTCTCAATCCATCTACGTTGCTTGAGAAATCTGAAATTCTAAAAGACTCCCGAACAACAAAAGCAGGTCTGACTAAGCTTGAAGATGAAACAACGGTTTTTATTAAAAAGTATAATTACAAAGGTCTGAAGTTCGGGCTGAAGTATTTATTGAGAAAAGCGAGGGCGTTCAGAGCCTGGCAAAGTGCATGGGCATTGGAGTGCTGCGGCGTTCCGACTCCGGTCAACATTGCCGCTTTTTCATTTCGTAAATTTGGCTGGTACAAATCGGCCTATCTGATAACGGAAGTTATGGACAATCTGATTGAGCTATTGGATTTTTACCGTGAAATGGTTGCTAGTACTGATTTGCAAGTGCAGTACGCAGATGAGGTAACAAAAATGCTTTCCGAAATTCATGAGAAAGGAATCAGTCATGGAGATCTTAAGCTGAGTAATATTTATGTCCAGAAATCAGATGAGGTATATAGCTTCGGGCTTTGGGATCTTGATGGAACAAAGTTTCATGGGAAGCCTCTAGGTGTTCAGAAACGAAGTGCGGAGTTGGCGCGCCTTATCGCATCCTATGTTGAACTTGGCATGAGAATCGATATAAAAGTCAATTCTGAAAAAGCAGTTGATCTGTTTTTGAGCGCTTATGAGATGCATTCCGGTGTTAATCTGAAAAGCCCGGAGCTGGTCGGAAAAATTGAAAACTATATTGAGAAATCACATTCGCGAATAATGCGAAAAAAGAGAAAGAATAAATGACAGGTCAAAATACTATGCCGGCATTAGTTTGGGAAAATGAAGATGTAAGAGCTCAATTTGAGAACGTTGGTCTTTCGACATTTGATGCATTTTGGGATATAGAGTCGAATTCGGACTTCAATCCGGAGATGAAAAGAAAGCATGTGGCACGTCAGTCTGGTGAAATCGAACGCCAAACCGTGTGTATCCCTTTTGAAGGTAAAAACTATTTTCTAAAAAGAACTTCTGCACGTGCATTCAAATGCATTTTGGCCGAGTATCGAGCTCTCTCTCTGACGCCTCAGTTCGGTCTGGTTGCTCCTTCTGTTGCTGTTCACTGTTTTGATGAAGAAACGCAGCGCGGATTCATTTTTTTCAATGATATGGCTGAATTTTATTGTCTTGGTGAAATTCACGATAAAAAAGTGAGTGAGGACGCTTTGGCTAAAATCGGTGACGTTACGCGATTCTACCCTCAGATAATCTCTATCTTTAAAGAGTTCCAGAAAAGTGACTATTTTTACCGTGACTGGATGGATAAACACATTTTCATTAATCCCGATACGAATCAGATTGGGCTGATCGACCTTGAGCGTTTTCTGCCGAAGAGCGAATGTCCTTTCCATTGGAGGCTTCCATTTGTCTACGGACATAAGCGCAAAAAAGAGCTGAAAAAGTTTCTTGGAGCACTGAAAGTCAAGTCGATTTAAGGCTTTAGGTCTCGGGCTCTATAGCTACTTAATCATAAGCTGACAATTCTGTTGTTATTTTAACAGAATGTTATATATTGTCAGCCAGTCAAAAAAAGACTGATATTTATCAATTAAACCTTTTACTTTAGGGACTTACATATGAGTGACCAGAATGTCGAATTATCTATAGTCATCCCTGTGATGAATGAAGAAGATAACGTATTAATTCTTGCAAATGAAATTACAGATGCGATGAAAGACAGCAAGATGAGCTGGAACTGTATCTGGGTTGATGATATGTCAACGGACAGTACTCGTGCTAAACTGGTTGAGCTTAACAAAGAACAGCCGCAACATACGTATCTTTACCACGACAAGAACTATGGTCAGTCAGCAGCTCTTGCGACCGGATTCAAAAACTCTACGTCAAAATACATTGCGACACTTGATGGAGACGGACAGAATGATCCGGCTTCTTTACCTGACCTTGTCAATAAAATGATTGAGACAGATGCTGATATGGTTAACGGATGGCGTGAAAAACGTAACGATAACTTTATTCGTAAAATTTCTTCGAAAATCGGAAATGGTTTCAGAAATAAGCTGACAAAAGAAAAAGTGAGAGATGTTGGTTGTGCTCTGCGTATTTTTAAACGTGAATGCATTAAACATGTTCCTGTTTTCAAAGGTATGCACCGCT
>JAUVCU010000282.1 GCA_030590715.1 Lentisphaeria bacterium | reverse complement strand
AAACGCACTTAACCAGCCTAAAAGGAATTATCCGCTGAAATTCATATCTTTCATAAGTTTCTTCATCTGATCTCTTAGATCTGCAGCTCTTTCGAATTCCAGAGCTTGCGATGCTTCGAGCATTTCTCTTTCCAATTCATCAATAAGGTCATTAATAGTTGTCTCGTCTCCGAGCGAACCGTATTTGCCCGGTTCTTCGGCAATCATTTTTTCGCGGTCAGAAACAACGATATCCCCAATGGTCTGACTTATTTTTTTCTTAATCGTTTTCGGAGTTATACCGTGCTCTTTATTGTATGCAATCTGAATTTCTCTGCGGTGCTCTGTGATATCTATAACCTTTCTCATGCTATTCGTTATTCTGCGAGCATAAAAAATGACTTTACCTTTTGCATTCCGGGCAGCACGACCCGCGACCTGAAGTAGTGCTCGTTCGGATCTTAAAAAGCCTTCCTTATCCGCATCAAGAATTGCCACCAGTGTAACTTCGGGTAAATCAATTCCTTCACGAAGAAGGTTAATACCAATTAAACAATCACAGATACCATGCCGCAGATCATTTATAATTTTGACGCGCTCTAAAGCATCAATATCGGAATGAAGGTATTTTGCCCGTATTCCAAGATCAACAAGGTAATCCGAAAGCCTTTCCGAGCTTTTCTTAGTTAAAGTTGTAACGATCACTCTTTCATTTTTTGCAGCCCTATCTCTAATTTCTGCAATAACATCATCAACTTGTCCATCAAGGGGACGCACATCGATTTCGGGATCCAAAAGTCCTGTAGGTCGAATAACCTGCTCGATTGGTTTTCCAGTTTCATCAAGCTCGTAGTCTCCCGGAGTTGCGGAGATAAAGACCTTTGTGCTTGCCAGATCATTAAATTCATTAAACTGGAGCGGTCGGTTATCCAATGCCGAAGGCAACCGGAAACCGTGTTCTACCAGCGTTTCCTTCCGGCTTCGGTCGGCCTTGTACATCGCGCGGACCTGAGGAAGCGTAACATGTGATTCATCGATTATCGTCAGGAAATCTTCAGGGAAAAAGTCGATAAGACAGCCCGGGCGTTCACCTTGTGCTCTGTCAGAGAGATGCATCGAATAATTTTCGACACCCTGGCAGTATCCAAGTTCACGCAGCATTTCCATGTCATATGTACATCTTTGAAAAATTCTTTGGGCTTCAACCAACCGCCCGTTCTCTTCAAGGTATTTAACCTGCTTTGTCATTTCTGCTTTGATTTTTCTGCAGCCCTCTTCAATACGATCCTCGGGCATTACGAAATGTCTACATGGAAAGAAAATAACTTTGTCTTGAGAACTGATAATATTGCCGGTAACAATGTCACCTTTGCTAATACTTTCGACTTCGTCACCCCAAAACTCGACGCGTATAAATTCGTCTTTCTGAGGTACAAAAACATCGACCGAATCACCACGGACACGGAATTGTCCTTTTTCAGGGGAAACATCATTTCTTCCATATTGGATCGCGATCAGCTGGCTGAGAAATTCATCGCGGTCAATAACATTACCTACTTCCAAGTAGGCACACATTTTTTTCCAGTCTTTCGGAGAACCCAAACCGTAAATACAGGATACACTGGCGACAACGATTACGTCCCGGCGTTCCATGAGAGAAGATGTTGCAGCCAGACGAAGCTTTTCGATATTCTCGTTTACGCTGGCATCTTTGGCAATGTAGGTATCTGTCTGAGGAATATACGATTCTGGAAGATAGTAATCGTAGTAACTGATAAAGTATTCGACGGCATTATTTGGGAAAAATGATTTAAGTTCACTGTACAGCTGGGCTGCAAGCGTTTTATTATGGGATAAAACAAGGGCAGGGCGGTCGAGCTGAGCAATCATATTGGCAATGGTGAACGTTTTTCCCGATCCGGTAACTCCAAGCAGGGTTTGAGCGTTTTCTCCACGGTTCACACCGTCAACCAATTGTTTGATAGCCTTCGGCTGGTCACCCGCTGGCTGGTAATCTGATACTAACTCAAAAATTTTACCCGACATAATCACTCTCTAAATCAATTATTTATTGCATACACTTATTTTCGGTACAAATGTACTACCGTTAAAGGCTCCTTAAACAGTGATATAAAACTTCTGCTTAAAATCAACCCTCTATTTGTGTTAAAACCGGAGTTATGTTCATTTGATAACCATTATGAAGGCACTATTAATATAAATTAGATTTTATTAAACGACCTAAGGATCACAAATGGGATTTGACCAAAGCACCGCACATAGAGTATGGCTTGAGATTGACCTGGATATTCTTGCTGATAACTTCCGCAAGATAAAGTCTGCAGTAGCTCCCTGCAAAGTAATTGCGGTTCTTAAGGCCAATGCTTATGGGCTTGGCGTAAAGCGGATCGCGAATGCTCTGGTTAATGCCGGTGCTTCGGGCTTTGGCGTTGCTGAATTGCGCGAGGCTTTGGAACTGGCAGAAACAGGAGTGCCGGTGCAAATTCTTGGTAATGTACTGGAAAGTGAAATCTCCACTGCTGTACAGCAAAATATCGTTTTACCAATTTGCGATCTTAGAACTGCACAATTGATCAATGATGAAGCGGCGAAACAAAACAAGATTGCTGAATGCCACTTTCTGGTCGATACCGGAATGGGGCGACTGGGAATTCAATGTGATGAAGCTTTCGACGTTATAAAAGAAGCTATAAAGCTGCCCCATATTAAATGTACGGGAATCTATTCTCATTTTCCGGTGGCCTACAGCGAGGGGAGTGATTATACCCTGAAGCAGGTGAATACATTCAAGGCATTGCTGGCTGAATTAAAATCAGAATCTATAGAGTTCGAGACCGTGCATGTTGCAAACAGCGACGCGGTTAACAATTTTGAATTCACGTATGAGGCACCTTTTAATGCGGTGAGAACGGGAATCAACCTGCACGGTTCATTTGATCCGGAAGGTAAACGCACTTTGGACGTCGAGCCGGTACTTACGCTGAAAACGAAACTGGCTTCGGTCCGGACACTTCCCGCGGGAACAAGCATCGGTTACGGTCTTACCTGCAAACTGGAAAAAGATACTGTCGTCGGCACTATTGCTGCCGGCTATGCAGACGGACTCCCGCTGGCTCTTTCTAACAAAGGACATGTGCTGATCAATAATCAGCCGTGCCGAATATTGGGGCGGGTTTCTATGGATTATACAACAGTATCTCTGGAAGAAGCTCCAGGCGCTCAATGCGGAGACGATGTTATCTGTCTCGGCGGTTCCGGAGAACACGCTATTTCCGTTGAAGATTGGGCCGAAATAAAAAATACACACGCTTATGAAATTATCTGCTCATTCGGGACTCGGGTCGAGCGCCGCTACCTCACTAAATCCAACAAATAAGACGTTATAATGAATAAACAGCTATACCTT
>JAUVCU010000046.1 GCA_030590715.1 Lentisphaeria bacterium | reverse complement strand
GAACGCAGGCAAAACGCATGTGGTTGCGCGTCGCTTCAACCACCGCCTCTCGTGCATTATTTGAGAATCTGAGCCTTTTCATTACCTTTTCGGCTATATTGGCTCCGACGGCTTCATGTCCGTAAAAGTGCTCCAAGCCATCTTCACCGACTGAATATGTCTGCGGTTTGCCGATGTCATGTAGCATAATGCTCCAGGCAAGCTCTTCTGATGGATTATTCATGTGGGTCAGCATCAGTATTGTGTGAACAAAAACATCGCCTTCCGGGTGGAATTGCGGATTTTGTGTAACCCCTTTTAGTTTTGATACTTCGGGCAGAACTAATTCTAAAAGTCCCAGAGAGTCGAGCATGATTATTGATTTATCGGGATTCGGACCTGTAAGCATTTTGCTCAGCTCTTCGCGGATTCGTTCGGCAGAAAGCTGTTTTACGTTTCCGGCAAACTCTTTTATCACTTCCGCCGCTTCTGCATCCAATTCAAAATCAAAGCGGTTGGCAAAGCGTACAGCTCTCATCATGCGCAGGTAATCTTCGCGGAATCGCTCCCGTGCGTCGCCGATTGTTTTGAGGACTCCGTTTTCAAGATCCTGAATTCCGCCGACGTGGTCGATGATTGTTTCATCGACGGGATCAAAAAACATTCCGTTTATGGTGAAGTCGCGCCTGACCGCATCCAGTTTCGGGTCGTCGGTGTAGAAGACTTCTTCCGGATGGCGTCCATCCATATATTCCCGTTCTTCACGGAAAGTGGCGACTTCATAGTTTTCGGAGTCGATCACTACATTAATAATACCGAAAGCCGCCCCGATCCCATGAGTTCGTTTGAAAATCGACGTTACGTCACCGGGTAGGGCGCTTGTGACGATATCTATGTCTTTCGAATCTTTTCCCAAAAGTGTGTCCCGGACAACTCCGCCTACAAAGTATGCCGCAAATCCGTTGGCTTTGAGTTTTTTTACAATGCTCAGCGCCGGTTTGTACAGCTGGTTGCTTTTTAGGAGATTTAGTTTGTCTTGGGTTGGCTTAATCATATAAGTTATTTCCGGTAATGTAATTTATAACTTCGGGCGAGACTAGGTGGGAAATGTCCTCTCCAGATCTGATAGCAGATCTGATATCTGTAGATGCCGCATCAAAAAACGGCAGTTTCAGAATTGATTCATACAGCTTGCGCGAATCGGCTTGATCCCAGAATTCAGTCAGTTCATCAAAGGAAATATCATCCCCATTTCTCGGATAGATCATCAGGTTGTAGTTTTGTACCAGTTCATGGCTTTTGTACCAGGTGTGCAGATTTTTTAAGCTGTCACTGCCGATCAGCCAGAACAGTTCATCATCCGGATAGGCTTTTGTCAGTTCGCGCATTGTTTTCACTGTAAATGAGGGCTCCGGCAGTCTTCTCTGCTCGATATCGGAGATCTCAAAATAATCAGCGCCGTTTAATGCTAGTTCAAGCATTTTATAGCGGTGAGTAAAGTCGGATATTTTTTTGTGGAGCTTGTGTGGTGGATTCGGTGCCGGGACAAAGAATACTTTATCCGCGTGATAACCCTCAACTACCATTTTTGCCAGTGTAATGTGGCCTTGATGAGGCGGGTCGAAGGTTCCACCAAAAACAGCAATACGCATGTCAGCTCCTTTTATTTTCTGCTTTGTTCTATTTTAAACCTAAGCAGCTTCAAGTTTTGATCTGCGTTTGTATTTGCAGCAGAGTGAAAAATCGACAGCAACCATTATAAAGTTTACAATATACAGAGCGATAATCGCATCCATTCTGCCGGTGATTTTGTATCCGATTCCCGCAAGGTATCCGAACATTATAACACATAGAAAAAGCCTGCTTTTCCCGTTTGCCAGTTTGGCTTTGTAAAGCTTGTATATCGAAATCGGCCATGCAGCCCCAAAACACAAAAGCATTATCGCTTCAAATATTTTTGCCATGTCTTCCATTTATATAACTCCTCATTTTTTTGTGCAAATTAACACTTCATAAAGCTAATGCAATAAACGATTCGTTTATCTCGGCCAACCTGCTTGTGCAATGCCTTTCAATAAATTCACAAAAAAAGAACATAAATGTGGAGAAAATAGTCTTGGAGTATCATAAATGTCATTCTCGGAAAAAATGTCACATATTCTATCATTGTGGCCAATTGAAAAATGTTGTGATTCATGTTAGGTTGAACCCTAATTTAAGTAGTAAACCCAAATAAAAATGAAATAGGAACGACCATGTTAACATTAATTATTTCAATAGTTCTAGGCGGAATATCATCTACACTTTGTCAACTCAACGGAGTTGGTCTAGGGTGGACTATAGGTGCTGGAGTATTAACTTTTATCGCCATTCAGGCTGCAGTATCTTTGCTCTTAAGAAAGAAGATCAATGTGGTGAATGGAGACCTGCAGGGGATCATGCTTGGCGGTCAAAAACGAATCAATCAGAAAATCCAGGCGTTCCAGAATAAGCCTGTAGGAGGAATGAAAGCAATGCAGATGCTGCTTGAAAAAGAGCAGAATCAATTCCTTCAGAAAGCATTGGATTTTACGGTTAACCTTGAGCCGTTCTGCAAATGGAATATTTTGATGAGCAAGCAGATCGCAACGATGAGAATGCAGTTCTATTATCAGATGAAGAAGTTTGATAAAGTTGATAAAATCCTTGCTGTTAAAGGTCTTCTAAAAGGTGTGATGCTGATGGACCCGATGACAGTGGCGATGAAGATGGCACGACTTTACAAAAACAAAGATATGGAAGCTGTTGAAAAACTTTTCAAAAAGAAATCAAAAGGCTTTAGTCGCGGTGGAAAATCTGTTCTTCTTTACGGTGTCTATTCTTGGATTCTTGTTAAGAACGGCGAGGTAGAAAAGGCCCGTGAGACTCTTTATGAAGGTAAAGAATTGACAAGCAATGAAACTCTGGCTAAAAACTGGGAAGTATTGTCGAATGATAAGGTTAAGAAATTTTCTAATGCAGGTCTGGGAGATGAGTGGTACAGTCTTTATCTTGAAACTCCGCAACAACCGAAGCAGCAGAAGGTTCGCGGTAACTAACGCCGTGGCGGTATGATGTATTAACACAAAATACCCTGTTGTACAAGAAGGTCGCTTTTTAGCGGCCTTTTTTCGTTTTAGGGTCAAAGGCTGCAGGCGTTGTTAAGTTGTGTCTAATAATAAGATAGAGTCGCAATTCGGCTTACTTGAACATTGCTGTTCGCGGGCTATTTTTTCAGCAAAAAAATAAGCTTTACTGTTTAGCGGATTATTGCGCTTTGAGTAGGGAACAATAAAGAAGGAAGTTTATAAATAATGTGTTTTGAAATTAAGAAGAAGTGTAACGATACAATGGCCCGACGTGGTGTGCTTAAAACAGCTCACGGAGAGGTTAATACCCCAATTTTTATGCCTGTTGGTACTCGTGGAACTGTTAAGGCGATGACTCCACTTGAAATGGAAGATCTTGGGGCTGAAATTATTCTTGGTAATACGTATCACCTGTTCCTGAAGCCTGGATTGGACATTATTCGAAAGGCTGGAGGTCTGCATAAGTTTTCAAACTGGCACGGTCCGATTCTTACTGATAGTGGAGGTTTCCAGGTATTCAGTCTGGCTTCTCTTAGAAAGATGAAACACGATGGTGTTGAATTTGCTTCACACATTGACGGATCTAAATTTTTCCTTGGACCGAAAGAGTCTATGGAAATTCAGCGTGTTCTGAATTCTGATATTGTTATGGCGTTTGACGAATGTACTCCTTATCCGTGTGAGTATGAAGACGCTAAAAAATCTCTTGAGATCACTCAGCGCTGGGAGACTCAATCGAGAAACGAACCGCTTAACGAAGGTCAGCTTCGTTTCGGTATTGTTCAGGGGTCGACGTATGAAGATCTTCGTCGTAAGTCAGCAAAAGATCTTGTCGATCTTGATTTTGACGGATATGCGATCGGTGGACTTAGTGTTGGTGAGCCGGAAGAAGAGATGCTGAAAACTCTTGACTGGGTTGTTCCGGAACTGCCGGAAGACAAGCCGCATTACCTGATGGGTGTTGGAACTCCACGACAACTTGTTGAAGCTGTTGCTCGTGGTGTGGATATGTTTGACTGCGTTATGCCTACTCGTCTTGCACGTCACGGTACTGCTTTTATTAAAGATGGTGAAACTCTGCCGGTTAAAGCCGGACGTTATAAAGAAGATTTCTCTCCTGTAGATCCTGGTTGTGAGTGCTACTGCTGTAAAAACTTTACTCGTGCTTATATTAGACACCTGCTGAATGTTGGTGAGATTACAGGAATAAGACTTCTTAGCATGCATAATCTTCATTATTTCATTAACCTTATGAAAGATGTTCGTGAGTCAATTGAAAATGGAACATTCAGTGAATTAAGGAAGCGATTCAACTAATATATGAAAGCGAGTTTACATCACCTTCAGTTGTTTTATTACGTTGCGAAAGCACAGGGGATTTCTGCTGCCGTAAAAGTTATACCTTTTAAAGTTCAACAGCCTGCTGTCAGTCAGCAGGTGAAACAGCTCGAAGCTGATTTGGGGACAATTCTTTTTGAGAGGCGTCCTTTTAAACTCACTCCCGCAGGAGAAAAACTCTATAAGTTTCTTTCTTCATTTTTTGATAATTTGGAAAACGAATTATCATCTGCTGTTGACGAAATAGGCGTGAGGGTTTCTTTCGGATGCCCTTCAATCATATCTGAAAATTACTTCCCGGAGCTCATTGCAGCTATGAAGGGGGAGTTTTCTAATTTGATCCCAACGGTCAGAGAAGTTGAAGGCGATTCAGTATTTGATTCAATTGTTGAGCACGAAATAGATCTTGCCGTGACATTGTCCAATATCCCAAGCAGTAAAAGATTTCAGTCAAAAGAGATAGCGCGTCTTCCTATGTCGATTGTTGTCCCTGCTAATCATAGATTTGCGAAACAAGGCTTCTGGGCAAAGAGTGATCTACCTAATGAAAAGTGGGTAGCTCTTCAGGGCAATACCGGAGGAAATTCCGACTTAATAGAAGGGATGGCTGAGCTGGGTGTCTCTGCTGATTTTGCTGTTTCGACAAACTCTGTTGAGGCAGCACTGAAGTATGTGATGATGGGCTTGGGAATCTGCCTTATGGCTAAGCCTCCTAAAAGCCTTTTAGAAGAGAAGGGGCTTGTTGCTGTGCCTGCTGTTGAAAACTTTGGTGAAGCGGCATTATCTGTGGTCTGGCTGAGTGATTCTAATGTAAGTAGTAAGATTCTTAATTATTTCATCAAACAGGTTCGAGAATCGGCCCATAAATATATTCTGTAACTTCTGGATTAACCGTTTTTCAAAAAAGGGAATGATAAATGTCGGATGAAAGTAGAGATAAGGCTGTAAAAAGGCGTCTAAATGAGTATCGAAATACCAAGCGCGATATCGTTTCTAAACTGACTCAAAATTTAGCAGTAATTCCCGATGATCTGGAAAACTGTAAAATCCAGTTTGATCTTTTAACCGATGTCAGTGAAAAGTATTCTGAACTTTTGAACAGTGTTGAATTGTTGAATGAAGATGACTGGTCAGAGGCTAATTGTACATCTGAACTTGGGGCCGCGATGAGAGTTCTCGAAAATGCCCGTTTGGAGATCATAAGTTCTTCAAGAAGAATCGAGAAAAGACTAAAGGGATCTGAAAAAGAGAGTCCGGTTCAACAGTCATTTCTTGCAGATCTGCCCTCTCTGTCATTTGGACAGCTTTTCCGTCTTGGTTTATTTTTCTCTTTGCCCCTTATTATTTCTGTAGTTGTTTCTGCAATCATAATATCAATCGCCTATGCTGTTACTGTTTTAGGGTAGTATTATGGCAAAAGATAATTTTGTTAGAATCGATTACTCGGCGCATAAACACGACCGGGAGAAAATGACTAATTATCTTAGTGCCGGTGGTTTTAGAAGTTGCGGTAAAAACCGATTTTGCAGTCGTACTGCCCGCAGAGCACGGATCCTTTTAATTATTATTTCCGTTGCTATTATTCTTACCGGCCTTTATTTCGTTATCGTTTAATATGAGTGCCTATCTTGTCGGTTGCTTTTAAGCTCATTCTCTGTCAGTAAACTGCCGTTTATCCCTTTTTTATACAATTTGGGCCATTTTTCCCCATTTATCACAAATAACTGTTCATCGTTATGTTAATATAGACCATATTGTGTTTTGCTTTCGTTTTTAGTTCTTTTTTGTCATTTTAATTTAGAATACATTGATTGATTTTAAATTGATGTGAAATTAGTGTCATTAAAATTGTGCATTCTAACAGTGCCCAAGAACTATAAAATCAAAATAACTTAGATGGAGGTTAACTATTGTGTTAGACTTGTTAGAATTATCCAGATTGCAGTTTGCTGCAACGACTATTTACCATTTCTTTTTTGTTCCGTTGACTCTGGGGCTCGTATTCATTGTTGCCATCATGGAAACGATGTATGTGAAAACAGGTAATGAAACGTATAAGAGAATGACTAAATTTTGGGGTAAGTTATTTTTGATTAACTTTGCGATGGGGGTCGTAACGGGGATTGTTCAGGAATTCCAGTTTGGGATGAACTGGTCGGAGTTCTCAAGATTTGTCGGTGATATCTTCGGTGCGCCACTGGCTATTGAAGCATTGGTGACATTTTTCTTAGAATCTGTTTTTATCGGTGTCTGGGCTTTCGGATGGGAAAAGATTTCGAAAAAACTACACTGTATAGCTATCTGGCTGGTGGCTATCGGTTCTGCTTCTTCTGCGTTCTGGATTATTATCGCCAACTCATTTATGCAGCAACCGGAAGGTTATGTTATTAGGAATGGAAGAGCGGAAATGGTCGACTTCTTTGCTTTGCTTAAAAACACTCATTTTCATTCAGCATTCACTCACACATGGGTTGCGGGTGTTGTAACGGCCGCATTCTTTGTTCTTGGTGTGAGTGCATATAATATGCTTCGCAAGAAAGGCGATATGGATCTCCATAAAAAGTCTTTCAGGATAGGTACCGTAGTGGCAGCTGTTTCGCTTGGATTGGTTATGCTTTCCGGGCATCTTCAGGCACGTCATATTGTTCGCTCTCAGCCTATGAAAATGGCTGCAGCAGAAGGCTTGTGGGAAACGGCGAATCCTGCTCCATTCTCTGTCTTTGCTATTATTGACGAAGAGAAAAAAGAAAATCATTTCGAGGTCGAAATTCCTTATCTTCTAACAGCTATGGCTTACGAGTCGCTTGAAGGAGAGATCAAAGGTATGAATGATCTTCAAAAAGAATACGAGCAAAAATATGGAGAAGGTAAAAACTACATTCCTCCGGTGAATATTACCTACTGGAGTTTCAGGGTAATGATTGTTGCCGGAACAATTCTTTCTATTCTTGTCGGATATGCGGTATATGTGTCGTTTATTCATCCTGCGTCTTTTGCTTATCCGAGCGGACTGCGCGTGTTTACGTGGTGTATGGGCTTGCCGTTTGTTGCTTGTACGGCTGGATGGCTTATGGCCGAGGTTGGACGTCAACCATGGGTTGTTCAAGGTCTGATGAGGACAGAAGATGCTGTATCAAAAGGCGTTACTACGACGGAGCTTTGGATCTCTTTGATCGGCTACACAGTGGTATACGGTGCCTTGATGGTGGTGGATGTTTATCTGCTGGTTCGTTTCAGCACGCGTCCTGAATTAGTAGAAGCTGAAACAGCGTAAATAAGGAGAAATAAAATGGACTTAAATATACTTTGGTTTGTGTTAGTAACGGTTCTATTTGTAGGATTCTTCTTTCTGGAAGGGTTTGACTACGGTGTAGGAATTCTCCTGCCGTTCCTTTCAAAAGACGATACAAAAAGACGAGAAATAATAAATTCAATCGGGCCTTTCTGGGATGGAAATGAAGTTTGGCTTATAACAGCCGGTGGAGCTATGTTCGCCGCTTTCCCGCACTGGTACGCAACTATGTTCAGCGGATTCTATCTGGCTATGTTCATTATTGTTATCGGATTGATTGTTCGTGGCGTTGCTTTCGAATTCAGAAGTAAAGTTGAGCACAAAGCGTGGCGAAAAGTTTGGGATTGGATGATCTTTACTGGAAGTGCTATTCCTGCTCTGCTTTTTCCTGTCGCTTTTGCTAACATTATGAACGGACTTGCTATCAATGCCGAGAAAACGTACACAGGTTCTTTCTTTGAACTGTTGAATCCGTACTCTCTATTCGTTGGAGTTGCTGTTCTTGTGCTTTTAACGTATCACGGAGCACTTTTTCTTTCGCTCAAGACGACTGGTGAAGTTCTTGAAAAATCAAAATCTGTAGCTTCTAAATTGTCAATTCCTGCGATTATCCTTGCGGTTCTATTCTATGTATACAGTGCTCTGCAAGTAGGATTCTTTGATAAAGGAATAATGATGTACGCTGTGGCTGGAGCTGCTGCTGTTTGCCTGGTTCTTTCAAAAGTATTTCTGATCGGTGGCGGACATGGGAAAGCGTTTGTTATGAGTTCACTGACTATTGTTTTTGTTGTTGTTTCAATGTTCTGCTTTTTATTCCCGAACGTCATGATCTCAACAAATCCAGAATGTAATTTAACAATCTACAATGCAAGTTCATCAGAATATACTCTTGGAGTTATGAGATGGGTGGCTGTAATATTTGTACCAGTTGTCCTTGTTTATCAGGCGTGGACGTACTGGATATTCCGTCAACGCGTAACTTCGGAACACCTAGAGTATTAATGAACTTTGACAAAAGATTAATGAGGCTGCTGCTGAAAAGCAGGAGCCTTTTTTTTACTTCCATTTCTCTGAGCCTTACCTCTGCGGGTTGTGTGATCGGCCTGGCTTACTGCCTGAGTGATT
>JAUVCU010000084.1 GCA_030590715.1 Lentisphaeria bacterium | reverse complement strand
GACGTTTTGTGGGTTTGCGAACAACGTTCGCTTTGGAGTGCGGTGCTCGGCACCGCTTTTCGATGCTTGAGCAAATCACTCAAGAGAAACTTAATAGCATTGGCTGGCTCTCCCCGTTTTCTCGGGGGACGGCCAAGATGTTGAGATCCTTTTTTTGATTTACGGAAGTAGGTTTCGTCCGCTTCAACAACTCCCGACAATTCACCCGGTTGATCCTTGTGCGCAGCAAATAAAAAGCGGTGCCACCACTTGAATGCGGTATTTTTGTTAATACCAAGCCTGGACGCGACCTTTCTCAGCGATAATGAATCGATCATCGCCCCGAGGTGTTGAATCCACAGCTCCTTTTTGCGTAATCGGGCAAAAGGAGTTCCAGTCAGACAATTGAAGGAGCGTTGGCAGCTGCGACAGGAGTAACGAATTAGTCCAGACCTTTCTCCCCGCCTGATAATATGCCAAGAGTTACAATGCGGACAGCATGAATTACTCCTGAACGACTTCTCAAAAAAGTCAATCAACTGCTTATAATCCCCACTTTCATGAATTGCCTGTAGTGCCTCAAGACGTTGGTTGTTGGAAAAACTGTCTATGGATGAAATAATTTTTTGAAATTGCTTCTGCTGCAGCATATCGAACCTCGCGAGGGAGCATCCCTTTCCTATTAGATTCGTTTGATTCTGAATTATACAATAACTACGCATACTTAACTCATACATCGCTTATTTTATTGGCGCGTTACGCCTTAGCCTTGATGTTGAGGTTCACTCTGGTAAAGAAGTCGCTGGCCGCCATTCTCATAGTCGACTATGGAGTTTGATCGACGAGATGCCTCCACAGTGCAGGCCGCACCTTGTGGGCGGTGACATTGGTTTTGGTAATGAAAGAACAATGGCAGGTTGCGAGGAACATTCTCAGAAATTCCTTTTTAAACTGAAGCAGACGGCAAATATCAAAAAACTGATTTCAAAGCTTGAGACTCCGTGACATAACTGGGTAGATGCCGGACAGGGCTGGCTCGGTCATGAATCTGAAGTGATGCTCCACGGTTGGAGCGCGAAAAGAATAGTTGTGGTTCTTCGTAGAAAACACCTTAAGAAACCGAAGCTCTTGGAACTTCCACCTGAACCAAACCAAATGGAATTTCCACTTGCTGTTGTTGTCGATGACTGCCCAATTATGAATATCAGGTTCTTATCACCAATACGGGGCACGATATTCCTGCTCTGGCCCAGTTGTACCGTGATCGTGGGGACTGCGAGAATAACTTTGACGAGTTGAAGAACCACTGGGGATGGGGAGGCTTTAATTCAAGGAAACTCAAGCGCACGCAGATCATGATGAGGTTGATTGGACTTGTTTATAACTGGTGGAATATTTTCTGCAGGCTGGCTGAACCAGAAAAATATCTCGAAGCAATAACGTCCCGAAGACTATACCAAAACACAATAAGCCGTCTTACTAAAACTGGTGGGAGTAGGATTTTCTATGTTGCTGCCGTAGGAGCTGAAGCAGAAAAAGTTCTGCAGCAATTCACGCGCATAAGCAACTTCATATCCGGCCTGATTTCAACTGCGACGCAGTTGACCAAAGAGGAGAAGTGGCCCGTGATTCTAAAGGAAGCATTTAAAGATTTCGAGTATAAAAATAGCCTAAACGCAGTATCAAACGGCTATCAGGTTCTTTTGAATCTATAAACAACAAAAAGAGATCTTATATCACGAAAAAACTCCAACCAGGAGGTCCTCCAATACCAAAATTTTCAACTGCGTTTTTTAGGTTGAAAGTGGAATTTTCGTTCCGTTACCGGAATAATAATGACATGAGCCGTTTACGAGGTCCGTACGCACGGTTCTGTGAGAGGGTAAAGCAGATATTGATCACTCTGCTTTACCCTACTTGACGTTCAAATAAATAGTATTTTTTAAAAGAGAATATCCGATTTTATAATCTCGATTTCAACGTCTTTTACTTCCAATTGAACTTGTTTCTGTTTCAGAAATTCTTTTTGTTCATTTGATAATCTCTCTCCATTGTTTTGCTTGAAGAAGTATGAAATCAGTTTTGTTATACTTTCAAGAGATTTAAGCGGTGTCATATTGTGATCTTTTCTCACCCTTTCTTCAATTTCTCGTACCTGTATTTCACTTAAACCAAGGCGCTCAGCCCTTTTGTTCAATTCGGCACGTTCTTCAATGGTGATAACTTCGTCAAGAAGCAGCAGGTACACAGTGTCGTACAAAATCGCCTCAGGACTGTTTGCAAACATCATCACATCCAAGTGGTCTTTGGTCTGGGACGTTTCAAATTTTGAGCATGCAAGAGTCAGATCGCGTATCACGGCCATGGCATCCTGATATCGTTCTTCTGGATCTTCGTTTGTCATCTTATCTATTATTTGACAAATTGCCTCCGGAACTCCGTTCAGTTGCTTTTGCAGCTCCGGCTTCGGTTCTGTCGTAAGCTGCTCAATAAAGTTTTCGTTGTTACCTACAATTATCGGCGGATACCCTGTTAGCATTTCAAAGAAAATGCAGCCTGCTGAGTATATGTCGCTGGCTGGTGTCAGAATTTTTCCTTTTACCAGTTCAGGGGCCATATATTCCGGCGTTCCGACAATCAGTCTGCCCTCGTTATCGCCTTCAATCGCTCCGCCTGCATTTACCGGTAGGTGGGCCACTCCGAAGTCCGTCACTTTCGGGGTGTTTCCTATACCAAGCAGAATGTTGGCCGGCTTAACATCTCGGTGTATTACTTCCATGTGGTGGGCTGTATCAAGTCCGGTCAGTATGCCTATCATCAACCTTGAAGCAAGAATTGGTGCTAATTTTCCATGTTTCCTTATCATCTCTTCAAGGTTGCCGCCACCGACATATTCCATAATAATCGAGGTCTCGTTTTCAAACTCTTCAATGTTGTGAATCGAAACCACATTAGGATGTTCGAGGCGTCCGGCGATTCGGGCTTCCTGTATGAATCTATCGTAGACTCTCTGCTCTGAGTTTTGGAATCCCATTAACTGCTTTATTGCGACTAAGCGACCAATCTTCAGGTCTTCAGCCAGAAATACCTTGCCGAATGCTCCTTTACCGAGAACTCTTTTTATCAGGTACCGTTCTGCTATTACCTGTTCTTGTTCGGTAGGGAAAGTATTTTCAATTATTGTGCTCTTTGTTACAAACTCATTGACGAGTTCATTAGAAGTATCAATAGATGCTCGATTGTTCGTTGTTGTTAGAGAGTCTATATAGTTATTGTAGCTGACATCAGCAATTATAGTCGATTTTTCGCTCATGATTTCTCCCCTTGAGTTACTGCATATATTTTGGTCGATATACTATACTCGCCTTTCATTAAAGATAAATTCTCTTTTGTTTCCGATTATCATCGATTTTCGGAGTTGATAAAGTTTGGAATCATCACATTTTAGTCCGTAGTTAATTGTTAAACCTATGCTATTGTTTTTTGTATCTAATAGTATCGTTATATAAAAAATGATTTATTAAGGGGTGAACTATGAAAGGCGAATCTAGTGCTGTGAGTTTTGTGTTTTCCAGTGTTGCGGATCTCTTATGTAAAGCTGTTATCTTTACTTCGTTTGAGATTTTTATCAAAGCGTCCTCCTCTGCTATTTTTACTTATTTACTACAGGCTCGATTTATGCCTGAAGGCTATTCGTTTTTTGGCAACGGTTTTGACGGAGGAGTCAATATCGGATATACCTGTCTGGTTGCAGGCCTCATAATTTTTTCTATTTGTTTTACGTTCAAACCGCTGCTTGTTCTGTGCTCTGAAACGTCAAACAACACTTCTGGTGAAGACAGTTTATGGACTTATTCCAGAATGCTTTTGACAATATTCTGCTGGAGTGCAATCTCTCTTTGTGCTTTCATTGTATCTTATCTTTTTCTGCAGGCCTTCGTTTATTTAAGGTCTTTTTACTCCTTAGATATAAAGAATCATATTTTGTACCTTTCTGCTTTTGTCTGTTTTTTCCTAACATCAGGTTTCTTTAAAATTCTTTACTCTTTATACATTTCTAAAAAGAAGAAGACTCATCTGCACTCATCATGGTCTTTTAAAATGCTTTTTGCTTTCTTGCTTTCTAATTTTATCAACCTTGCTCTTAACCTTGTTTTTTGGGGCGGAGTTGCCTGGTTGCTGGATAGTTATTCTAATTTCGGCAAAAAATATATCTGGTCTTCAAAATTGGATGTTTCGGGTGGTGTTTTACAGTTTGCTCCGGGCTTTAAAGGTGTTGATCTGAATATCGATTTTGCCAGCCCCATTGTCATTGCTGTAACTTTTGCGCTCGTTTTCATCTATATGTACTTCAGAACGTATATCTATCGTCTTGTCGGCCGTATCGGACAAAATTATATCTGTGAAAGTCACTGATTCATTTGTTAAAATAAAAGGTCATCAATGGATTTTATTAAAACAGGGAAAGCACTTGTGGTGTTTTCCTTTTTTCTTTTTCCATCCCTAAACTCTCCTGCTCTTCAAAGCTCAGAGCCCGTCGACAGTCAGACGAAGTTAATGAAAAGTCTTATTCAGTCGGATACAACTGGATATTTAATGCTGTCTAGTTGTGCGAGAAGCCTTGTCTCCAACGCGGTGAAATCAGGCCGCTTTAGCGAAGCAAGAAAGATTGTATTCGATGCGTTTGTAAAAAATGCTCTTACGATATCTAAAGATGATTTCTTCTCTGAAGAAACTCAGAGAACGCGTGTTTTGTCTGATGTCTTCCGATTAATTGAGTTATGTGAAGCTGTGAAGGATGAAGCATGGGAGCATCAGGATGCGATATCGTGGATATTATCTTCAGAGCAAAAACTCTCTATTTTTATAAATCTGATTTCACAGAATGATGATTTTGTCGAGGCTATAGATATAATTGAAAAGATAATAAAATATGATGCTAAGGAGTGCGATCAGTTCTCTAACCTTATTTTTGCTTTAAGTGTTGTTTGGGACCAGAAGCGACCATTTACCCATAGTCAGGTCAGTACAGTTTCAAAATTGCCTGTTTCTAAAGATATTATTAACCGGTATGAATATTTTAAGCTGATATTCAAGAAACGACGTTCTAAGTTTTATTATAAGCATCTAACAGCGACAGATCTCGTTTATGTTGTTGATACACCTATGCCTGTCTCTGAACTGAATTGGGTATACAAAAACATAAGTGGTTCTCTTTCAAAATGGGGACAAAAGTACAGCAGTATAAAATATGACTATGCGAGGCTTAATATAGGTCAATACACATGGGCTGCTTATAAAGGACGTTATACCCTTGCTAATATTTTAAAGCAGGGCGGGATTTGTGTCGATCAGGCGTATTATGCGACTATGACAGCTCGTGCTTATGGAATTCCAGCAATGTATTTCAGTGGCGATGGTCGTAATGCAGGCCATGCGTGGTTTTCTTATAAAAAAAACAGAAATAGTTGGGCTATGGATATTGGCCGCTATAAAAGCGATAATTACACTGTCGGTGACGGTATCCATCCACAAACAAATAAGCGCATAACAGATCGTGATATGGAGTTACTATATACACGCTCAAACCGACAGCAAAGTTATAAGATAGCCATGCTTTATGTTGAAATTGCAAAAATATTAAGTCTGGAGAGAATGAGAAATAAGGCCGAGAGTTTCTGTCTGCGTGCAATCAAGCTTTTTCCTTTGAAATTGGAGGCATGGGTATTTATGGAAACCCGATATACATATGATAAAAGGTGGGAGCAACTATTTACTCTTTTACAGCAGAAGGAGTCCGCTTTTAGAAAATTTCCAGATATCGTTGCTAACACTATTAGGTATCAGTTCAGAGTGCTTCATTTGACTGGTAAGCATGACGAAGCAGATCTATTGCTTCGTAGGGCAAAACTTAAAGTTAGAGGCGGTCGTGATGATCTTCAACGCTCTATTCATCTGGAGCATGTTAATTCTCTTATCTTTGATAAGAAATATCTTAAAGCACGAAAATATATGGAAAAGGTCCTTAGAAGCCAAAAAAATGAAATGATGAAGTTGCTTAATTTCCTTCAAAAGTATTTGTATGTAACAGCAAAAAGCGGACAAACGAGTGAGGCTGTTGAATTTATCGTTCCTTATATTAACTCCTTAATGTCGAATGTTGATAGTAAGTCTGGGAAGAAATCGCTAAGGAAATGCATCGTTAAAGCATATCAAAATAATAATGACGTAAAAGCTGCGGCACAGATCAAGAAAAAATATTCTATCTAAACTAAAAGCTTCGTCAACATGAGTTGAACGAAGCCCTATTATTTTTGAAAGCTATTGTTTGACTTGGTCTAGTTTCCCGAAAACAGTTTTTAGAATTTCACTGGTT
This sequence comes from Lentisphaeria bacterium, assembly GCA_030590715.1. Lineage (GTDB taxonomy): Bacteria > Verrucomicrobiota > Lentisphaeria > Victivallales > JAUVCU01 > JAUVCU01. The sequence continues at coordinate 450 of JAUVCU010000084.1, read as the reverse complement.
CTTGCAACGGGATCTTTTCTGATCTTCTTTTCTTCTTCCGCAAGCACAGAAAACAGTCCGTTTAAAGCATTGTCTGTAACATAGTTTTCAACGTTAAAGTTAACCGGTTTTACAAACGGGATTTTGTTGTAGCTGGCTACCAGCTTGTTGTAGGCCTGAACTGCTCCTAAATCATTCATTTGTTCCGTTACAACCGGCATGTAAACCTCTTTGAGATTCTTAGCCGTAGTTTTGTGGAAGTAGTTTGTTGCAGCTGTATCCCCGCCATAAAGAATCCCTTTTGCATCTTCAAACGTCATGTCGGAAATAGCATCCATGAATACCGGTGCTGCAAGCTTTGCCGCCTGTTCTGCTGACTGGTTCATTTTTGCTTCAAATGCATCCACCAGTTTTCCGCCACCAAATTTCCTGACGGTGTTCGCCACTTTTTCCAATTGTTCCGGCATTGGT
>JAUVCU010000184.1 GCA_030590715.1 Lentisphaeria bacterium | reverse complement strand
CCGGCATTGATAAAAACTTAATCAAAACCCCGTACATAAGCCACACTGCAAAACATATGGTGAATGCAAAAGTATTAATTGTTAAAATCTTCCACGACTTTGATGTATTAAGCTCCATTACTACAACCCCCAACCTTTTTCTTTTATTAATTAATTAATTAATTAAATAACACTATTAAGACCTCATAAAGCAGACACCGTGCCTAAACACAAATAAACACCACAACTATATAAAGGGCAACGAGTTCCACCCATTTACCAAAATCATCCGCGGCTCAACAAACCACAGAATTGTAAGTCAAGTTAACAACAGGTTCTCAATACTACAAAAATGTAACAGCAAAACATTTTTTTGTGTTGAGATGAACAAAACAGTAAACCAACAGTTATTTCACAAAGTTATAAAACATAAAATCTGCATAAAATGCGGAATAACGACTTATTAAAATCATACAGAGCCAATAAATACCCCTATAATAGGAGTATTAAATAGGTAAAACACAAAAAAATCCTTATATCTGAACGGTCTCAGATATAAGGATTAATATTTTATAATATTTTTTTCTTAAGAAGCCTGTTCTACATCTTCTTTAGGTTTTGGAATCCAGCGCTTTTTAACAGCCGGCGGAGTGAGGTTCGCTTTGATCTTAAACCTCTTTCTTCCAACGACCTCAATGATCTCGTCAATCAGCTCTCTGCAGATCTTAATCTCGTACTCATGAGACGTCTCAACAAAGCATACGTCTTCATTCTGACAAAGAATAGAGAAGATAAGCTTCTGTCTACCCTTATGCTTCAGGCAGATAGCTTTAATTTTCTCGAGGTCACTTTTAGTATTGATCCCTTCATAAAGGTGAAGAAGAAGCTCTTCCGAACGCTCTTCAAGCACTTCGTGGATCGGAATAATACGGCGGATCATCACCGTCACCGGATCGTCATCGTCACGTTTACTTGTCACTGCCTCAATGAATACAGGAGTGTCATCCTTCAACAGGTGATTACACTCTTCAAGAGTTTTACCGAACACCATACAGTCGATCACACCGTCAAGATCCTCAAACTGAACAATTCCATACGGTTTACCCGACTTCTGGCTAATACGCACCGAAGCCGTCTTAATAGCTCCAGCCATAACAATACCTTCGTCAGTACCCATTGATGGTATTTCTAAAGTGTTGTACAGTGAATAGTTTCGGATAATGTACTCATATTTATCAAGTGGATGCCCGGTTACATAGAAACCGAGTAGTTCCTTTTCTCCCTCGAGCATTTCATCCTCAGAAAGTTCATCTATTTGAGGGACAGGAATAGATAACGCCTCGTCCTGCTCTTCTCCACCAAGCATATCGAATAACGACCCCTGCCCGCTTGCTTTATCTTTGATCGTGTTCTGAGCGGCACGTATTGTATCCTCGATAATAGCAAGGATTTGAGATCGCTTAAGGCCGAAAGAATCAAATGCTCCGGCACGAGCCAAACTGTCCATAACGCGGGAGTTCAACGCACCGCCAACTCGTTCACAGAAATCCAACAGCGACTCAAAAGCCCCACCCTCTTCACGAGCTTTAATAATAGCTGTCGCCTGAGTTTCACCCACTCCACGAATAGCTCCAATACCGAATCGGATTGAACCATTATCCACCGTAAACAGGCGGTTACTGATACTCACATCAGGTCCAAGAATATCAACATTACTCTTCTTACACTCTCCAATCAACCAGCTGACTTTTTCTGCAGTCTTGATCTCGGAAGAGAGAACTGCAGCCATGAATTCAATACGGTAATTCGCTTTAAGATAAGCGGTACGGTATGAAACAACACCATAAGCGGCACTGTGAGATTTATTAAATCCATATCCGGCAAACATCTCAATCTTCGACCAGATCTGATCAGCAAGCTCACCACTGATATTATGTGTTTTTGCACAACCGGCGCGGAACTCGATTTTCAGCTGATCAATAATAGCCTGCTTCTTTTTACCGATACCACGACGTAGCATGTCGGCTCCACCAAGAGTGAATCCGGCAAGAACCTGCACCACCTGCATTATCTGCTCCTGATAAAGCATAATCCCGTATGTTTCTTTCAGAAGATCTTCCATCAGAGGATGATCGTATTCAACAACTTCGGTGCCTTTTTTACGGGCGATGAAGGTAGGGATAAACTGCATCGGTCCTGGACGATAGATCGCAAGCAGGGCGATTACGTGCTTCAGGTTTTCTACACCAAAACTACAGCATAACTTCTGCATCCCCGGAGATTCCAGCTGGAATACCGATACGGTATCACCTTCACTTAGAAGGTCGAACGAAGCCTGATCGTCAAGCGGAATTTCACTCATATCCAGGTCGATACCGTGACTCTGCTTGATATTATCAACGGCATCCTGAATAACAGTCAGTGTTTTAAGACCAAGAAAATCCATTTTAAGAAGTCCGATCATCTCGTCCGGACCAGCAGGAAACTGAGTAATAAGCTCCTTGTTTGAATCAAAACAAAGAGGAGCAATATTATCAACGCGCTGGTCCCCAATAATCACCCCGCAAGCATGCATGCTCATATTACGGTTAAGACCTTCAAGAGGACGAGCGTATTCAAATATCTCTTTCCAGGCAGGATCATTCTCAACCATTGTTTTAAGCTCCTTGCTTTCTGCAATTGCAGAATCAAGGGTCACTTTAGGACCTTCGGGAATAAGCTTGGAAATTTCATTACCAACTGATGGCGGATGTCCAAGAACACGCGCAATATCTTTCACAACACCTTTGGCTTTCAACGTTCCGTATGTACCGATACGCACCACACTTTCACGACCGTATTTATTACGAACGTATTCGATAACTTCACCACGGCGACGCTCACAAAAGTCAATATCAAAATCGGGAGGACTTACACGTTCCGGATTCAGGAAACGCTCAAAAAGAAGACCGTATTCAAGCGGCTCAATATCGGTAATACCCATAATAAAGGCAACCAGACTACCGGCACCGGAACCACGACCGGGTCCTACAGAAATACTTTGCTGACGGGCGTAATCAATAAAGTCCCAAACCACCAGGAAGTAACTGTTGAATCCCATTCGATCAATAATACTCAGCTCGAATACCATCCGATCCATAACGGTCTTTTCGAATTCATTGTAAGTAGCTGGGTCACGTCGAGGATTGAATTTATAACGCAGTTCAACACCATCCAGGCAGATATCATACAGATAGTCTTTCTGATCGTTAAACTTTGTGTGTTGAATTTCGTAAATTGGATAATGGTTGACGTCCGGCATGTACTTGATTTCAATATCAACCTGCTCACAGATCTTAACCGTATTTGAAATTGCGTCCGGAACTTCTTTGAAAAGCTCTTTCATCTCTTCCGGCGTTTTCACATAAAACGAGTCATTGAAAAACTTAAAGCGATTCGGATCGTTCAGCGTGCTTCGAGTCTGAATACAAAGCAGAGCATCATGAGACTTAGCGTGTTCGCGGCGAAGATAATGAGCATCATTTGTCGCAACCAGTGGGACATCGTAACGGCGAGCCATACGGATCAAAGCTTTATTAACTTTGTCCTCTTCCTCCATTCCGTGGTCCATAAGTTCAAGATAAAAATTGTCCTTACCAAAAATATCCTGATACTCACCAAGAGCGAGCATTGCCCCACGATCGTCGCCATCAAGAATATATTGTGCGATCTCACCACCGATACACGCACTTGATCCGATAACATCTTCAGAAAAAGTAGCCAGTGTTTCTTTATCAATACGCGGGCGATAATACATACCCTGCGTAAAACCAAGCGAATTCAGCTTGGCAATATTCATGAACCCCTTATAACTCTTCGCAAGAAGAACCAGGTGGTTACCACGAACTCGGGGAGTCATTTTATTTTTGTCATAACGGGTCGTCGGGCTGACATAAGCCTCCATCCCCAAAATAGGATTTCGCCCTTTCGCCTTCATTCCATTATAAAAATCAATCGATGCCCCCATGAAACCATGATCAGTAATCGCGAGTCCGGGCATATCATATTCTTCACACAAAGCAACAAGACCTTTTACGGTACAAGCTCCATCCAGCAGACTAAAGTCACTGTGCAGGTGAAGATGAACAAAATCAGAAGCCATAATTTCTCCAAATCAGCAAGTTTTTCTTTTCTTATTTCTTAAAGATAGAAAGTAACGGGCTGAGCTATTTTTTAAACAGAGCCTTTATAGAATTTGAGAAAAAGATTGAACCGAAAATGACATTGTGCAAGAATAATGATTTTGCCATTTTTCAAGCTAAAATAAATAGTCTTTTTCCAGTCTGCGGAAAAAGATGGAATGACCTGATTTCAGGGCAAAAAAAAAGGAGCCGCAAAAAAAGCTCCAGTTCAAACAGTTTTGTAAACTGTAAAAAGATTAATCATCAAGTGTAAGTTTTTGGCTATGTACCATTTAACTGTGGGATCATAGCAATTGCTGCTTGGAAAAGTGTAATGCCATCCGTAATATGCTTATTTTCCAATTCATGCCTCCACCACAAAT
>JAUVCU010000008.1 GCA_030590715.1 Lentisphaeria bacterium | reverse complement strand
AACACAATCCTTTATGATCACGACCTTCGTCTGACTCAAAGGATGATCGATCAGGCTGTCGAATGTGGTGTCGACGGAGTGATAGTAGCTGATATGGCTGCAATCCAAATGGCCTTGAAATCCGGTCTGGAAGTACATATTTCGACACAGCTTTCGATATCGAATTATGATTCGTTTAATTTCTATGCTCAATACAGCGACAGGATTGTTCTGGCTCGTGAGCTGACGCTGAAAAACATTAAGCATATCTCGGATAAGATCGTAGAAAATGATCTTCGTGGTCCGGCTGGAAATCTTCTTGAAATCGAAGCATTTGCTCACGGGGCTCTTTGTGTAGCTATTTCAGGGCGGTGTGGAATGTCATTGTTCACGTCAAATGCTTCGGCGAACCGCGGCGGATGTGAACAGAACTGCCGTAAATCGTATGAAGTGATTGATAAAGAAACAGGACAAGCGCTGGTTCTTGATAACGAATTTATCATGTCTCCAAACGATATCGCGACAATTGATTTCCTTGACGAATTTCTTGAAAGCGGTGTGAATGTTCTTAAAATCGAGGGTAGGGGACGTTCTCCTGAATATGTCTACACGGTTATTACAGCCTACCGCAAAGCAATTGATGCAGTGAAAGCCGGAACGTACAACAAAGAATTTGTCCAGGAACTCTATAAAGATTTGGAAAAGGTTTACAACCGAGGACTGTCATCTGGTTACTATCTAGGACGGGAACAGGGATGGTCAGAAGCTTACGGAAGCAAAGCGACGCACCGAAAAGTTGAAGTGGGTAAGATCACAAACTACTTCGGTAAAATTGGTGTGGCGGAAATTACGGCGACTTCGGGTAAGCTGAACAAAGGTGACGAATTCGCTATCATCGGTGAAACGACTGGCGTGGTAAAAGGAATTATCGACGAAATGCGTCCGGATGACGGAATCGTTGAAGCTATCAAACATGGCGATGTATTTTCGATTAAGGTTGATGAGAAAGTTCGCAGAAGCGATAAGATCTACTTTATGGAGGAGATCGAACAATCATGATAAAAATACATCACAAAAAATCTGACTGCATTGGCTGTACTGCGTGTACTGAATTTTGTCCGACGTACTGGTATATGGATGAGGAAGGGCTGGCGAGCCTTTACACGGTTGAAGAAGAGAATGACCGGTTCCAATACGGATCTGGATTTGAGGATGATTTAGCTGCGCTTAAAAAAGCCGAGAAGTGCTGCCCCGTCAAAATCATCAGAATCGAAAAGTAGAACAAACTTACATTTTAAGTTTTCTATAAGACATAATTTCACGGTCATGTGAGATTATGGCTTTTTTATGGTAGTCGCTGGATGCAAATACCTGTGCCCTTAATCAAGGCTGGAGAGTCGCGTGAGTTCAAGCTTTAGCTTGTAACACAGCAAGCTGAAGCTTGAACTCAGACAATTCATCTATCAACGATACAGAAATAATATTACGTCTGAAAAAATCGTTTGTTCTGTCAAAGTATATTGGTCTATTACTACTTTTCTTCGTGGAATACTATTGCTTCGAAAACATCATATTGCGTCTCTGGCTCTTTCCAGTCTGTAGGAAATAAGCCCGCTTTTGCTGATAGGTGGGTAAGGGTGGTTTCCAGATCCCAGTCTTGTTCAGGCGCGACCTGAGGGAGAAAAACCGCTGATTTGTGGCCGTTCTTCAGAATTATACCATGCCTGCCGAGTTCTATTTCTGAATATGAATCAATGGCTTTGGGCGGAGTTAATATGGAGATCTCAATTCGTAATGAATCGAGTTCTTCTCGGGAACTAACAGAAGGAAAGCGGGGATCATTTATCGCAGAGTTTATTGCGTTGTGAATAATGTTTTTTTCGAGCTCTTCATAGCCTATAATACTTCCGATACAGCCTCGCAGTGACTTATCGCTGTATGTAAGAGTAACAAAGCATGAGCGGATCTCTGAAAACTTTTCGTTTTCAAAACGGGGGGCTATTACTGAACCGGCTAAGTAATTCTCAATAGCTTTTCTTGCCAGTTCCAAAAGGTATGCTTTTTCATCAGAAGTGTAATGCTCTTGATTCATAATGACCCCGCTTATTTATAAATTAGACTGTACTAAATATTATGCTTCCTCTAGTGCTTTTTGACAATGTTCAGCATTGCATAAATCAAAACAACAATAGTCGGCCCTGCTCCGGCAATTATAGGATTTAGCACACCGTCTTTGCCCAGTAGCTCAAATACCTGAGCTGTAAACTGGTAGGCTATAATAACTACGATTGCTGTTACTATAGGTCCGAAAATTCCACGTCGGTGGCTCTTTGCCGCAAGCGGGATTCCAAGCAGAACGGCAAGCATGCAAGCCCACGGGAAGGCCAGTCTATTGTAAAAAATCGTTTCGTATTTGGCTTTAACTTTCGCGGGTATGTTTTTCGTAGAATTGATTTTGTTGATAATTTCCGAGAACGGCATATCATCAATCGGTTTCGTTGAGTTCATGATGCTTTCCGGAGTTTCCGGGCATTCTTCAAGGCTGAGGCTGTATGTATCCAGTTGTTTGTCCCCCAGCGGGAACATCCCTGTTTTGTCGAATGATGTTAGAGTTACTCCTTTAAATTGCCATCCTTTGTCATCATTAAAGTCAGCTTCTTTGGCATTAATGGTCCACTCCGGGATTTTGCTGAAGTTGAATTTCTTGATCGTGATATTTCTCTGAGTACCATCTGACACAAATTTATTGAAGAGCCAGTTGCGGGTCTTATCCGTACTCATATATGACAGCCATTCGTGCTGTTCTCCATCGTAGTCCGGATTTTTCAGTCGCTTTTTAATATGCTTTGCTTCCAGTTCAGCCTGCGGAATTATAGACTCATTAAACCAGAAACTCACACCGGTCAGAAGTAGGGCTACCAGATAAATTCCACCACCACATCTGAGAAGTGATATACCCGAAGCCCGCATAGCTGTGATTTCCTGGCTTTTACCGAACTTTGCCATCGTGAACATACAGCTTAGTAGAATTGAGATAGGAAGGATGAATCGCACATTCTCTGGTAGTTTAAGCATGAAGTATTTGGCTGCAACCCAAAAATCAGCCTTTGCTCTGATAAAGTCTTTCAGGTCATCAAGAAGCTCTCCTACTAGGAACAGGAAAATAAAGCCGACTAATAGTGCCGTTAGGGGAATTAGAAACTCTCTTAGTACGTAGAAATCTATTATTGGAATCAAACCGAATCGGCGCCCGGTTTCTTTTTTAGGAGTATTTGATGACATTGTTTTTGTTCTTCTTGTTGTTCAATTATTTAACGTTTAAAAAACACTGTTTTTTCGCTACGTTATGATACTAATTGTTGCAGAAAGAGCAAGCTGTTGAAGTGGTTTTGTAACCGTTATGTTACCGGTATTGAGCCTGTAAAGTTGAATCTTATAAGTCCAAAAAAAAAGCGTTCTGATTAACAGAACGCTTTTCTCGAAAGAAAATACCGTTATCGGCGTTTTCCTCCTGACTTCGCAGCACGACGTTTAGCTTCTGACGGCTTTTCGAAGTGACGACGGTTACGTAGCTCTTTCAGAGTTCCCTCTTTATCAAGCTTCTTCTTCAGTCGGCGTAGAGCGCGGTCAATTGCCTCACCCTTCTTAACTCTAACTTCAGTCATTTCCATTATTCTCACCCCCTTTCTGCGGAGTTATGTGTTTATATTAATTATAAGCTTATAGTGGAGTATAAACTTAAATTATTCGTAATCTTTTGCGAATCCAGACTCATCAGCAAGCATTTGTTTCAGCTTGTTAAGTGCCTGATTCTGAATTTGGCGAACACGCTCACGCGTTCTTCCAATTTCCTGACTTACTTCTTCAAGTGTTTTTGCTCTTTCACCATCAAGACCAAAACGCATTTTCAGAATAAGTTTTTCACGGTCGTCAAGTTCCTCAAGAAGAGTAACAAGACGGTCGATAGATTCGATGTCTCCAAGGATTCTATCTGGAGTCATAGCTCCATTATCAGGAATGATGTCCTGGAATTCACCATCTTCACCAGCCTGGATCGGATCGTGTAGAGAGAACGTTCTAAGATCTGCAAGACGTAGTCCTGCAACCGTTCTTTCGCTGAAGTCAAGATGTTCTGCAATCTCAGCGTCAGTAGGCTCTCTTCCAAGTTTTTCGTTTAGTTTAAGTCGTACAGATTTGATCTTATTGATTTTTCCGGCTGATTGAACCGGGATCCTGATAGTACGGCTTTGGTTCGCAAGAGCGCGTCTCATCGATTGTTTAATCCACCACGCTGCATAAGAACTGAATTTAGCTCCTTTTGCCGGGTCAAATTTTTCAACAGCTCTCATCAGACCGATATTTCCTTCTGAAATAAGGTCAAGTAGAGGTAGTCCAAGACCTTTAAAGTCATGGGCGATTTTTACAACAAGTCTTAAGTTGGCCTGGATCAGTACAGAGCGAGCTTCATCGTGTTTAAATTCATCGTCTCCGTGAATATCTGCAGCAAGCTCAACTTCCTGTTCTTTTGTCACAAGTGAAATTTGTCCAATATCCTGCATATAGACTTTCATCGTGTCATTTTTCGTAGGAGAAGGCTTCTTCTCTTTCGCCATTAGAGCTTTCTTACGTTCTTGCTCTTTAAGCTGCTTTGTCATAAGAATCGGTTTGTCATGTGCAAATTCTTTTTCCATTGCAATATCTTCCGTTTCTTTAGTTTTTGTTATCTTGTCTTTCATATTTATTTTGTCAGCTCTTAGTGTGTTACGTTGAATATACGATTAATTGTCTTGTTTTGCCGAAATTCAACGGTCTTTTCTACACAAAAAACAGGATACGCTTTTTCTTATAGTTTAAAGTGCAGTACTGTAGTTATGATAGTGATAATGTCAAGGGATATCTATGAAAGATAAATGTTTGCAGTCGGTAAAAGATTATTTTGCTTCAATTCAACCCTCAAAAAAAATAAGTTCTGTGGATTTCGAAGCACTGGGACCTTTGATCCTTTTGCAGGCAGATGAGAAAGGTACTGCGCTTGTCGTAGTTCCTCAACTGAATATTGCCGAAAGCCTGACGCAAAGTCTTCTAGAATGGAATCACCTGTTTGATTTTAACTTCGACATCATTAACATTCCCGAAGTCGCTAAAGGATCAGCATATCTTCCTGGCGATGAATCCCAGTTATCCGGCGTTTTATATGATGTAATAGAAAACAGGCCCGGCAGGATCTTTATCAGCACTGTTTCTTCTTTATTGGCATCAACCCCGGCACCATCAGATATGAAGAATCTTAGTCTGTCACTTATTAAAGGAGAAGAAGTTTCTTTTCATGATCTTCTCCAGAAACTTTTAGATCTTGATTATGATGATGAGGAGGAAGTGACAACCCCGGGCGAATTCTCCAGACGGGGAGGATTGGTTGATATTTATTCTCCTAGTAATGATATGCCCGTAAGGTTGGATTTTTGGGGCGATGAGATTGAATCGCTTCGGCTGTTTGATCCTGCAAGCCAACGTACCTATAAAGATGTAGAAAGTTATTCTGTTATTCCCCGGGCTGGAATAAGTCTGGAAAATTCCGGTTCTGACTTTTTCAATTACGTTGAAGAGTTGAAAAATTTAAAAATGTTTATTTATAACCCGTCCGAGTGTCGCACTCATGTTGGGCATTATGAGAATGAGGAAAAGCAGAACCGGTTCGATGAATTGAATTCCATAATTGATAAAATGGATCATGTGAAACTGTTTGATGATATCGAGTCGGCGGATGTCAAAAAGTCATCTGCTTCTTATTGTTTTCCATCTGTTGCACATATTGTTCGCGAATTACCTGATGAAGCCGATCAGGGCTACATACAGTTGCATCAGGAGCTGGTCTCTCAACAGGTATTTCAATGGATTGAGTCCGGCTATAAGGTTGTCCTTGTGGGTAAAAGTGATGAAGGTCTCACCTTTATAAAAAAATGGTGTGGAGAATTCAAGGTAGACCTTGGTTCTGTTTCTATTGTGAAAGGTGATTTGACCACCGGTGTTATTTTCCCCAAAGCAAACCTGGTTACTTTGACTGAACGAGAGTTATTTACGCTGGTTACTAAACGAAAAGAAGTCAGTTATATAAAAAATGAAAAGTCCGCACAGGCGGATTTCGAGAGTGCTAGTTTTGCAGACCTTGATGAAGGTGATTATGTCGTTCATATAATGCATGGAATCGGACAGTATCACGGTATTGAGGAACGGAAAAGACCGAATGGCTGTCTGGAAGAAGTATTGATCTTGGAATATGCCGACGACGTTATGGTCTACGTTCCTGTTTATCAGGTTGACCTTATTACCCGTTATATCGGATCTGGCAAAGGGATGCCGAAATTGTGCAAGGTCGGTGGCAAAAGGTGGTCTAAAGCCAAAGTCGAGGCGGAAGCTTCCGTTCGAGATATGGCAGCCGATATGATGCGGCTTCAGGCGGTGCGTTCGTCAATTAATGACGGTTTCCGTTACCCGGAAGATGATACTATGCAGAATATGTTTGAGTCTGCTTTCCCTTATACAGAAACGGCGGATCAGGCAAAAGCTTCTGCAGAAATAAAAGCGGATATGAGTAAATCAGCACCCATGGACAGGTTGCTCTGTGGTGATGTGGGCTATGGTAAAACAGAAGTTGCTATGCGGGCTGCGTTTAAAGCTGTTATGTGCGGCAAACAGGTCGGCATTCTGGTTCCGACAACTATTCTTGCTCAGCAGCATTTTTACAGTTTTTCTGAACGGTTTGCTGAATTTCCTGTTGTGATAGAGATGCTCAGCCGGTTTAGAACTAAGAAAGAGCAGAGTGAGATTCTTGAGCGGGTAAAGAGTGGTGGAATCGATATCGTAATCGGAACGCACCGGATTGTCTCAAAAGATGTGAAATTCAATGATCTTGGTTTGGTTGTTGTGGACGAAGAACAGCGTTTCGGGGTCGCTCATAAAGAGCGACTTAAACATCTGCGGACCAGTGTTGATGTTCTGACAATGACTGCGACGCCGATACCTCGAACACTTTATATGGGGATGACAGGATTACGCGATTTGAGTACGATTGTTACCGCTCCTCAGAAACGGCTCCCGGTTAAAACAGTTGTTACAAAGTTTGATGATCTGGTTATCGGAAACGCGATTGAGAAAGAGGTTCAGCGCGGCGGTCAGGTTTTCTTTCTGCATAATAGGGTCCGAACAATTCATAGTATGTGCGTGAAACTTCAGAAACTCGTTCCTGATGCAAAGATCGCTGTGGGTCACGGGCAGATGGACGAACGCGAGCTGGAAGTGGTAATGGGGCGTTTTATCGAAGGAAAAATAGATGTTCTCGTGAGTACGACTATTGTCGAGTCCGGCGTTGATATTCCAAATGCTAATACCATTATCATCGATCGTGCAGACCGGTTTGGGCTTGCTGAACTGTATCAGTTGCGAGGCCGGGTAGGGCGGTGGACCCGTCAGGCTTATGCATATCTGCTCTTACCTGAAAAAGATATTATTACGGGCGACGCTAAAAAACGTATTTCAGCTATTCGTCGTTACACACACCTTGGGGCAGGTTTTAAACTTGCGATGCGAGATCTTGAAATTCGCGGTGCTGGAAATCTGATTGGGTCTCAACAGAGCGGTCATATCAAAAGTGTAGGCTTTGAACTTTACTGCCAGCTTTTACGTTCTACAGTCGCTTCATTAAAAGGATTGCCGGAACAGATGCTTCCTCATGTTGATATCTCTTTGCCGTTTTTGAATTTTGTTTCGCGGTCGACTTCTGAAAAACTGGGCGCCGGATTTTCAAAAGATTATATATCTTCCGAAAGGCTTCGGTTGGAAGCGTATCGTAAGCTTAGCGCATGCACGTGTAAATCCGACATCGATTCTTTATATGAGGAGTTGGAAGATCGGTACGGAAAACTGCCCGCAGAAGGTCATTTTATGCTTAAGTTTTTTGAAATGAAAATTATGCTTTCAAAGCTGGGGGCTCATTCTTTCTCTATTAAAGAGTATAAAATTATCTACACTGATATAAAAGGTATTTGCCGTCTGAATGGCAAATTGCCTGTTATCTCGGCCGATAAACCTCATATTATGTTTGATGAAATCTTTAAATTTCTGAAAAAGAAGTTTGACAAAACCTTGCTTAAAAAGGCTGAAAAAACTCACTAGGAATCTTGTATAAGTTACGCTACGACTTAGAGTAAGCCCGATTTTCAAAAGTGACTTTGATTTAATAAAAATACTGAGAACTAGAGGTTTAAAAGAAATATATATGACTAAGAGAGACCTAGTTGTAAAAATTGCATCGGAAACTGGACTTATCCAAAGTGACGTTGCAGATGTTGTGCAAAAGACATTGGACTATATGGCAGATGAACTTGCCGACGGTAACAACATTGAATTGAGAAATTTCGGAGTATTCGAAGTGAAAGTTCGCAAGAGCCGTAAAGGGCGTAACCCGAACCGACCAGAGAACGAAGTTGTTATCCCAGAACGCGTAGTTGTAAAATTCCGCGCTGGAAAAGAACTTAAAGAGCGTGTTGAGGATCTAGATCCTGCCAGCGTTCCTGCTTAAGTTTTGTAGAATTTATGTAAGTTGTTTATAATGTGCGCCTTATTGGAAAACCAGTAAGGCGCACGTTTTCGTTTCTAAATTAATGAATTAAGTGAAGATATTATAATGGCTAAATCAACACCTCCTCCAGGAACATCTGATATTTTTCCTGATGAGATACCGGTATGGTATCGTTTTGAAAATACTGCTAAGTCGGTATTTGCTCTATATGGGTATGGGGAACTACGAACGCCTGTAATTGAGTATACTGAAGTATTTAAGCGTGGTCTTGGAGACGACACTGAAGTTGTTCAGAAAGAGATGTACTCTTTTGAAGATCGCGGTGGACGCAGTCTGACTATGAGACCAGAAGGTACAGCCGGTGTTATGCGCTGTCTTGCCGGTACTGATGTAATGAATGGTAATGAGAAACGCGTTTTCTATATCGGACCTATGTTCCGTGGAGAACGTCCTGCTAAAGGTCGCCGCCGTCAGTTCCACCAGGTTGGTGTGGAAAATGTTGGACGCATGTCTCCTGAGATCGATGCGGAAAACATTGCGATGCTGATGCATTACCTTGAAGAGATCCAGATCACCGGATCTAAACTGGTAATCAATACCCGCGGTGCCCGTGAAGACCGCAAACCTGCAGAAGATGCTCTTCGCAACTACTTCTCTGACAAGATCGACGGAATGTGTGATGACTGTAAAGTTCGTTACGAGAATAACATCTGGCGAATTCTTGACTGTAAGAGCCGCGAATGTCAGGCTCCTGTCGAGTCTGCTCCGAATGTCGTTGAATTCTTCTCGGAAGAGAGCCAAAACTACTTCAAAAAAGTTTGTGAAACCCTTGATGTGATGGATGTTGAGTACGAAATCGATTATCGCCTTGTTCGTGGTCTTGACTACTATGTACACACGGTTTTCGAAGTTGTTCACGAAGGTCTTGGCGATAACAGTGCACTGGCTCTTGCCGGTGGTGGGCGCTACGAACTTTTCCTTCCTGATATGAAAAAACCGGTTATCGGTGTCGGATTTGCCGCTGGTCTTGAGCGTCTGCAGATGACTCAGGAAGCTCTTGGAGTTGCAGCTCCGGAAGCGGGACCTGCTCCTGTTTTCCTTGTAAGTCTTGGTGATGAAGCTCGCGCATATAGCATGAAAGCTGCGGCTGAACTTCGTAAAGCCGGAATTCCTGTTGTTGTTGAAGTTGAAAGCAAAAGTATGAAAGCTCAAATGCGCGCTGCTAACAGAGTCGGTGCTCGTTTCGCTTTGATTACTGGAGAAAACGAGCTTGAGCGCTCGGTCGTTGTCTGTAAGGACATGGAAGCTGGGGAGCAGGTTGAACTTGCTCAAGCTGACGTCATTTCTCACATTAAAAAGTTTTTTTAATTTAGTAAAAATATAAAACATTGGAGACATAAAGATGTTTAGTAAAAAGAATCTTGTATTTCTAGGCCCTCCAGGTGCTGGTAAAGGGACTTTCGCCAAGATGCTGGTAAAAGATCTTCCAGTTCCGCACATCTCTACTGGTGACATTTTCCGCCACGAGATCAAAAATGAAACACCTCTTGGTCTTAAAGCTAAAGAGTGTGTTGAGTCAGGACAGCTTGTTCCGGACGAGCTTGTAACTGATATGGTTGTTAGCCGTCTTGGTCAAGATGACTGCGATAACGGATTCATCCTTGACGGATTCCCGCGTACTCTTAACCAGGCTGACCTTCTTAAAGTTGCTCTTGTTGAAAGCGGTAAAGTTCTTGACGCTATCGTTTCTTTCGAGTGTGGTGAAGAAGCTCTTCTTGAGCGCCTTACTGCTCGTATCATGTGCCGCAAATGCGGAACAAGCTACAATAAGCTTTTTGCTGCGCCAAAAGTTGAAGGTCAATGTGATGACTGCGGACCAGAAGGTGAGATCTACCAGCGTAAAGATGATTCTCTTGAAACTGCAACTGATCGCCTGAAAGTTTACAACGAGCAGACTGCTCCTCTTGTTGATTTCTATAAAGACAGCGGATTTTTTATCGCTCTTGCGTGTGAACGCGGAATGGATGAGATCTACGTTGACCTTAAGGACGCTCTTAAATAATATGCGAAAGCCCAGATATATCATTTATGATGATAATGCGATTGCTGGGATTAGAAAAGCAGCCCAGGCGGCTGCTTTAGCTAAGCATAAAATCGCCGAGTCAATTGAAGTAGGTATGAGTACAGCTCAGCTCGACACTATTGCCGGTGATATTATCAGAGGCCTTGGTGGTTACCCTACATTTCTCAACTATCACGGATACCCCGGTCAGATCTGTATCTCTGTCAACGATGTAGTCGTTCACGGAATCGGATCTCCTGATGTGATTATCTGCGATGGTGATATCGTCAGTATTGATGTCGGAGTCACTTTGGATGGTTATGTCGGTGATAATGCCATGAGTGTTATTGCTGGAAATACCCGTCTTGATGAAGATGTTGAGCTGCTTGATGTTACGCGCAAAGCTGTTTTGGCTGGCGTTGAGGCTGCACGCGCTGGAAATTTTATAAAAGATATCAGTGCTGCTGTTGAGAATACTGCAAAAAGTGCTAAACTTGGTGTGGTTCGAGAATATGTAGGTCATGGTTGTGGAGTTGAGCTCCATGAGCCGCCTGAAGTTCCCAATTTTGTCTCGCGTGAGCGAGGTACTGTACTACGTGCCGGAATGGTCTTGTGCATCGAACCTATGTTCAATTTGGGGACAAATAAAGTTTTTACTGAATCTGATAACTGGACAGTAAGAACCCGTGATGGAAAAAAATCAGCTCATTTTGAGCATATGGTATTAATTACCCAAACAGACCCGGAGATATTAACGTGGCTAAAGATGTAATCAGAGTTGATGGAACAGTTAAAGAACTTCTTCCAAACACAACTTTTAAAGTAGAGTTGCCGAATGAGCATGTTGTACTTGCTCACATTAGCGGTAAAATGAGAATGAACTTTATTCGTATCCTTCCTGGTGATACTGTGACTCTTGAGATGTCACCTTACGACCTTGATAAAGGACGTATCGTTTTCAGAAAGAAATAGTCTTCTCTCTACGCACAAAAGCGGTTTTGCATTCAATTGCATCTCCGCTTTTTTTGTGCCCGGATGATATGTTGGTTATTTAGACTTCGTGCACATAAGTTTTATTGACTGTATTAAAAACTGGATCAACAACTATCGTTACACTTTCAAAGTCGTTAAGGTCACTGCCTATCGTCCACTTGATATTTAATACAATCGCCTTGTAATTATCAAAGTATATTGAGTCATTACTCTTTGGAATGAAAGATCCGTTATTAATATAAAGTGATTTTAATATGTTGCCGTTCTCATGCTGTATATATGCTTTCATCTTATCACCTTCCTTTTTTTAGACTTTTGTTGCTAACTTATTATTTACGAGACCTCAATTTTAGCCTCTCGTGTAATACATTGTATAAGCAACTTAGGATAAAGTGTAATGGCGTTGACCGAATATCGGTTTTACGCCTCGTTTTTTAGAAACCTCTCCATTCTTGAATTTCAAAAGATAGATGTGGTATAAAAGATTAAGCACTTTTATTAGTTTAATGTGAGGACTAATCATAAAATTCTAAAAAACTGCAGTTCTGTTTTGCAAAGAACTTTGTAGGCTATCATGAAAATAAAAAATTATGTTAATCCAGATGAAAGAGCTACACATGGAGATAACACTGTCAAATATTTGGGAAATAAGTCTCTAACAGTTTCAAATACCTGCAAATGGAATTGGTCAAGGAATAAAATAAAAACACTTCTTCTTATATGCTGGATTTCCCTACTTGCTCCCGGTAGCATTTTATCACAAGAATTATTGATTGTGGGAGATCATGACAGTCCTCCTAAGTACTATCTGGAGAACGGGGAGAATAAAGGTTTTGTTGTGGATATTACACAGTGGGTTCTGGATGACATGGGCCATGACTATAAGACAGAATTAATACCATGGAAACGGGCCTACCACTACGCTCTTAATAATAAAAAAGGCACGGGCATCATTGGTTTATCCATGAATTCAGAACGCCTTAAGATATTCGACTATTCCGATCCATTATACTACGGAGACTTAATGGTCGTCGTCAAAAAAGGCAAAGAGTTTCCTTTTAAAACAATTCAGGATTTGAAAGGAAAAATAATCTCTGTAGGTCGCGGCTCTTCTTATGGAGATAAATTTGAGAAGGCAATCAAACAAGGAGTATTTGAGGTGCTCGGATTTGCAAAAAACTCCAGTGGGTTGAAAATGCTGAAGGCTGGACGTGTGGATGCATTATTGATTGGTCCAGGAAAATATGGACTCAAAAAAGTTGTCGATGCAGATAAAGAGCTACAAATGAATCAATTTTCAATTCTTCCCGTCCCTTTCAAGAGAGATGCTAAACACTTGGGCATTCACAAAAGCATGAACATGAAGCCATTTTTAAAGAAATTTAATATTTCTTTGAAAAAAGCTTGGGACACAGGTGTCGCAGATCAACTTATCGCAAAATATTATGAATAAAAGATTTTTGTCATACAAACGAGTTTCTTGCAGAACGAATCGTTTACATGAGAATACAATCACATATTGTAATCCCTTTTCATGTTAATATTTAGAGACTTCCAATTAGATAAGTATTTGTGGTTTTTCCCTACCGGACCGCTATTTTTCTTACTTACGCTTAGAAAATCCGGAGCAATTAAAACTGCCTCGATTTTCTCCAAAAACTCGTGTTTCCAGGTTTCGTTAGACTGATTTAAACCGGGCAACATTCGGAGATTAAGTTGACCGATTGCTGCATAATAGTATATAATTAAGTATTATGACTATTTTTCGAATAAAGCAGATTCCTAACATTATCACGACATCACGTCTGATTCTGGCGGCCCCGATCTACCTGCTGGTTCTGTACGAAAACTACCCGGCTGTCTTGTGGCTTGCCTTGATTGCCGGACTTAGTGATTGTGCCGACGGTTGGCTGGCGCGCAAACTGGATGCTTTGAGCCGTTACGGGGCTATCGCCGATCCGCTCTCTGATAAGATTATGCTGATCTGTGTGTATATTGCTTTAGTGCAGGTGGAGCAAATCCCGTGGTGGCTAGCTGTCGTTATCGTGGCTAGAGATGTGGTGATTGTAAGTGGTGCGTTTGTCTATCACTGGCTGTTCGGCCGTTATGAAATGGCACCGACTATCTTTGGAAAGGCCAATACTTGTGCGCAGATTATTTTTGCCCTGATGGTGCTGGCTCATCAGGTTTACCCGGTATTTCCCGAACTCTGTTTCACTATCGGGTTGTGGTTATTAATTATTTTGGCTTTTGTCAGTGGTGGTCATTATGTCTATATCTGGGGCAAAAAGACGGTGGCCGGGCTAAAGGCTAAAAACAGCTAGACATTTAACGGCTCTGTTT
>JAUVCU010000047.1 GCA_030590715.1 Lentisphaeria bacterium | reverse complement strand
AGCTGTAATGTACTCAGTGATATCTTCTTTCTTTTCTGAGAATGATGGGTAAACACCATAGCTAAGTGAAAGTTCGCGGATAACACGTTTGTTGTTCATAACTGTGTAGATTGGAGCTTTTCCACGGAATGAAGAAAGGATACGTGCAGCAGTACCGTGCTCAGTGTAAGCAACAAGTGCTTGAGCATCAAGCTCGTTACAAGCTTCGATAGCAGCACGTGCTAGGAAACGGTGCGTAGGGTTCTTAAGGTTCTCATCAGCAACACCAGGAAGAATATCTTCTTTCGCTTCTTCGATTTTCTTAGCAATACGAGTCATTGTTTGAACAGCTTGTACTGGGTATTCACCCTTAGCAGTTTCACCAGAAAGCATGATAGCATCAGTTCCGTCGAATACTGCGTTAGCAACGTCAGAAACTTCGGCACGTGTTGCACGTGGGTTGTCCATCATAGTGTGAAGCATTTGTGTAGCAGTAATAACTGGCTTACCTTTAGCACGAGCAGCTTCGATCATGATTTTTTGAGCAACTGGAACTTCTTCTTCTGGGATCTCGATTCCAAGGTCACCACGAGCAACCATGATTCCGTATGATACGTCAAGAATTTCTTCGATGTTGTCTACACCCTGGCGGTTCTCAATCTTAGAAATGATTTTGATGTCAGAACCCTGAGCATCAAGAATTTCCTGGATAGCAAGAACGTCAGCAGCGTTACGTACGAATGAGTGAGCGATGAAATCGATATCTTGGTCGATTGAGTATTGGATGTATCCAAGGTCTTTTTCTGTAAGTGATGGAAGGTCGATAGCTACGTCTGGAACGTTGATACCTTTCTTCTTCTCAATAACACCAGAGTTGTCTACACGACAGATGATTGCAGAATCAGTTTTAGACATAACAGTCATTCCAACGATACCGTCATCAACAAGAATAGTAGCTCCAACAGGAACGTCAGCGATGAAACCTTCGTAGTTAACCCATAGGCTTTTCTCGATTGAAGCATCTTTAGTGAAAGTTACTGTATCACCCTTAGTTACAGGAACTTCTTTAACACCTTCGTGCATTACTGAACGAATCTCTGGACCTTTAGTATCGATAAGAAGAGCGATGTCTTCTGATACTGCACGTGTATTGTCTACAACGATTTGTGTATCAGCGTGTCCCTGGTGAGCTGTGTTTAGACGTACAACGTCCATTCCTGCTTCGTAAAGTTCTGTAAGAAGTTCAATCGAACAGTTACGGTCTGAGATTGTTGCTACAATTTTTGTGTGCTTTCTAGCCATGGTCAGTTCCTAATTTTTTATTGTTATAACAAAAATATCTTGTTTTCTTTTATCTAATTTAAAAAAACCGCCGTAAACCTATTACACTTTCCCAAATATACAAGGTAGAGTACATTTGTATTTTCATTGAGAAAATGCTCCTAACAAGGAGTCTTATAGAATGCTAACAATCAGAAGCTTAATCAGTTACCTAAAGTTAAAATTTAAACATCACGAGGTATATTTTGAGGGGCAATGCCTTCAGTGCGGCAACTGCTGCAGGCACATCTATCTTTTTGAAAATAGTGGAAAAATAATTAAGTCCCGCCGCCAGTTTAATAAACTTTTGAAAAAGCATCCGGACCACGACCGCTTCGAAATCGTAGCGAAAGACAATGGAGGGCTCGTTTTCAAATGTAACTGGTTAACCGAAGAAGACACCTGTAAAGATCACGAGAACAGACTTCAGCTGTGTAGAAACTATCCTTCAAAAGTGATGTATTACACCAACTTCACGACGGGCGAATATTGCGGCTACCGATTAAAGACCGGAGCTTCTTTCTCTAAAGTACTTACTAAAGAATGTAAGAAAGCTGAGGAGTTAAATGAAAACGCCGACTGATTTCCAGAAAAGAGTCTACGATGCGGTGTCACTAGTCCCCTGCGGGAAAGTCACGACCTACAAATTACTGGCAGACTATCTGGGATGTAAGAGTTCGCAGGCGATTGGTCAGGCTTTAAAGCAAAATCCACTTGCACCTGAAGTTCCCTGCCATAGAGTTATAAAGTCCGATTTCAGCCTGGGAGGTTACCAGGGCGAGTTCGGTTCAGTGAAGCAAATCATGCTTGAATCTGAAGGTATAATAATAAAAGAAGGGAAATTGACCGATATCAATCAGCTGTTCGATTTCAAAAGTAATTAGATTATGGATAGTAGAGTTAAATTTTATATATGTTTTTTCGCGGTGCTTTTTTTTATAATCAAATGGATCCGTTCACGCCCCGTTGAATCTGATCCATGGGATAACCTCTCTAAACAACACGAACACGACGACGTAATAAATGTTGAGGCCAGAGAAGTTGAGTTGTGCTCAAAATGCCTTGAACCAATTGAAAATCCCAATCAGCATTATTGTCCTAAATGCGGGAATGTTACGGGGAAATACACCCGTTATCTCCCTTTTGTAAATATACAGTTCTCATTCTCAATATTCGGAACTCTCTGGGAAAAAGTAAATTCACCAAAGGAACCGGTGATTTCTAAGATAGGAGCAATAGCATTCGTTTTGCTGGTTTCGCCATTAGCTCTTATTGTCTGGATCATAGGATTTATGATAAAGGTTATCTGCCTCCTGATAGGAAAGAAAAAATAACACGATATGTAAAGTTATGTGGTTCTTATGAATTTTACATATTTTCTTTTTTGTAAATGCACTCTTTATGATTTTCATAAATAGTCTCACACTCTTCATGTGATAAACTCTTGACCCATTCGTTTCTTTCTTTAAGTAAAAGCAGCCTTATACTATGCAACGGGCAGTCGGATGGATTGCCGTGCATAGGACATTCGATTGTCAGACCGAAGATAGAACTCTTCAAAGCATCCGAACCAAATTCACAAATATTTTCAGGCTTTTCTTTCATCAAAACATCCTATTAGTCTTTACTCAACAGGGTTATAAATATATCCCTGCAACAACGGCCCGGTCTCACTATCCACGAGACCTAACAATATTACACACTATACTAGAATCAACAGAACAAAGTAGGGAATCACAATAAAAACAACGACGATGAGTTTATAAAATGCCATAGCCGCATAATGGATAGCATTGAACGTTTCTACAGGAATTTTGAACCATCTGCTATGGATCCGATAAATTAAATCGTGCCCGTACACAAAAAATATAAACCACCACAAAAGAATGCCGATATTAATTACAGCACACCATCCGAGAACGCTACGTAATAAATCAATTGTCATGCTACATCTCCTTAATTTCAGTAGAGGTATTATTTATTGAACATATAATGCGTAATTACTTACGGTACTTTTCCGTAAGAGCAAATTCAATAGAACACCAAACTCCCTCCTCATTGAACTTCCAAAGCCTGTATATGCGACTTCGCATTGATAACCATCAGGGTCATTGCCCAACTGTATAAACACGATCTCCTAAGCTGCCTTTCTTCCTTAATCATAGATTCATTTTTTAACAGAAATCAAAATAACTCTCACTTTTGCAATTTTAGATTCATTTTGATACAATGTTCTTTGCCTGTGCACAAAAATATTACTGATCAAATAAGGAGAAAGTAAATGCAAAAAGATGTTTTATTGATTCTAGTCGGGAAACGTGAAGAAGATGCCGTCAAAGTTCAGAGCGTCTTGACAAGATATGCCGCGAACATTAAGACCCGCCTGGGACTACATGATGGAGTTTTGGGTAACAGCTCCAACCGTGGACTTATTTTTTGCGAGCTTGCCGGCGAGCAGGATGCAATTTTACCACTGGTTGATGAACTAAACACCATTGACGGGATTCATGCAGAACATGTGGCGATGAAAGTCGACTGATAAAAATATTGCCTTAATATTTAGCGTTGTTCTCATGTGATGAGAGCAACGTTCATCAGCAAAAACGTCATCACACGTTCGACATTATAAACCAGGATTAAATTTGGTAAACGCTTCATTACCCGGGGAGATCCGACGATGCTTTTCACCGAACGAGAAAAACTGCAGGAAGATGTGGAACTATGGCTTAAAGATCTTGGTAGAGACAGAGGAGCGCTTCTTCCAGTCCTGCAAAAAATTGATAGAAAACATGGACATATATCCGATTATTCGATGCAGCTTGTTGCAGAACAACTCAATATTTTCCCTTCCGAAGTTTACAGCGTTGTATCATTTTTTCGATTTTTGTACCGTGAGCCGCACGGGAAGTTTATCGTTCGTTTATGTCGGACAATATCATGTGATTTAGCGGGGAAGGATAAGGTCGCTCATCAACTTCAGACGGAACTCGGGATAATGTTCGGAGAAACGACCGATGACAATATGTTTACTCTCGAGTGGACGAATTGTACAGGAATGTGCGATCAGGGCCCGGCAATGCTTGTGAATGACCATGTCATAACCAAGGTTACCCCAGAGCGGATCAAAGAGATTCTTGATCTTTGTAAAGATACAATTGATGGTTGCTAAAAGGAGTTCTTCTCATGGGAAAAACATTTATCGGACCGCTGACATTTGATTCTATTTCTCCGAATTCCGGATTGGAAAAAGCCCTTTGCTTATCGCCTGAAAAAGTTATTTCAACGATTGAGGATGCTAAGTTGCGGGGACGTGGAGGCGCAGGTTTCCCCACAGCAATAAAGTTACGGTCAACGGCGCGGGAAGTTAGAGATACAAAATATGTCATTTGTAATGCAGACGAAGGAGAACCGGGAACTTTTAAAGATCGTGTACTTCTTTCTAACTATACCTCTTTGATACTTGAGGGGATGACAATATGCGCATATGCCACCGGCGCTAAAAAAGGGGTAATCTACCTTCGGGGTGAATACAGTTATTTGAAAGATAAACTGACTGAAAAAATTAGAATCCATAAAGAAAAAGAATTGGCAGGAAGCTGTGAGTTTGAGATTGAAATATTTATGGGAGCTGGGGCATACATATGCGGCGAAGAAACGGCGCTTATCGAGTCCATGGAGGGGGCACGGGGAGAACCGCGTGACAGGCCGCCATTTCCTTTCTCAAACGGTTATCTTGGGTATCCCACTATCATCGACAATGTAGAAACATTTGCCTGGATTGCCGCAATCATGGATAAGGGGGCCGAGGCATTCAATTCTGTTGGGACAGCTGATTCTCGTGGACCTAAAATTGTAAGTGTTTCAGGAGACTGTGAGTGCCCTGGGGTATTTGAATTTCCTTACGGAACAACGATTCAAACAGTTCTAGAAACAGCAAAAGCAATAAACCCCAAGGCGGTACAGGTTGGGGGGGCGTCAGGTCGATGCCTTGATTCGACTCAGTTTTCAAGAACTATTTCACATGAAGATGTACCGACAAGTGGGGCCATTATTATTCTCGGACAGGATAGAGATATGCTCAAAGTTGTAAAAAACTTTTTGGAGTTCTTTGCCGATGAATCGTGTGGACAATGCACTCCATGCAGGGAAGGGACACGGGTACTGCTCGAAGGAGTCAATATGATGCTGGCAGGAAGCTGTTCAAACGAATATTTAAACGAGCTGATAGGTCTGTCTGAAACAATGCAGGTCGCGTCAAAATGCGGTTTAGGCCAATCGGCTCCAAACGCTTTCCTTTCTGTCATTGAAGCTTTTAAAAATGAAATTCTTGGTAGAACACAACGCGTGGAGGGCGAATGGCATGACTAATCAAATGATAAGTGTTACGATCGACGGGATTGAATGCCAGGTCGAAAATGGAACGTCTATCCGCGACGCCGCTCAAAGCTTGGGTATACACATTCCGACGCTCTGTCATCATAGCGATCTGTGCGCCGCTGGCATTTGTCGTATATGTGTTGTTGAGATCAAGGGACGAAAAATACTTCAAGCGTCGTGCAGTTATCCAATTACACAGTCTATTGATATTATAACGGTATCAAAAAAAGTACGGAAAGCACGGCGAAACATAATTGATCTGCTGTTATCGCGGCATCACGGGGAATGCTACAGCTGCGTCAGAAGTGAAAATTGTGAGCTTCAATCACTCGCCGCTGAATATGGAGTTGATTCATTCCGCTTCGGACATCCTGATAAAGCCAGATTTACACCCGACTCATCCGGGTGTTCGATTTATAGGGATATGGATCTGTGCATACTCTGCCGCAGGTGTGTTAGAACCTGCCTTGAGATTCAGGAAATCGGTGCGCTTGCAACTGTTAACCGAGGACCGGAGTGTGAGATCGCGGCATTTGCAGAACGCCCGCTTAAGGACGTCGCCTGCATAAACTGTGGCCAATGTATAAACCGCTGCCCAACTGCGGCTTTAAAGGCAATTGATACATCAGACGCCATATGGGACGCTATAGATGACCCTGAAAAGCATGTCGTCGTTCAGACCGCACCGAGTCCCCGTGCTGGAATCGGGGAAGAGTTTGGCAAACCACCGGGTACGCCGCTCACCTTCGAAATGAACACCGCTCTGCGTGCAATAGGTTTTGATAAGGTATTTGATACAAATTTCACCGCAGACCTTACAATAATTGAGGAAGCAACAGAGTTGCTGCAGAGGCTTTATAACTCAGTCTCAAGAGAAAACGAAAACCTAAAGTTACCACAATTTACCAGTTGCTCTCCAGGGTGGGTGAAATTTTTGGAACACTTTTACCCCGAGTTTTTGGATAATCTTTCAACTTGTAAGAGTCCCCAGCAGATGTTTGGAGCTGTACTTAAAACCAGATATGCGGAATTACAGGAAATTGACCCGGGAAATATAGTAACGGTTGCTCTCATGCCGTGTACTGCAAAAAAATATGAATGTGACCGGCCTGAGATGAATGATAGCGGTTTCAAGGATGTTGACTACGGAGTTACAACGAGAGAAATGGCACAGATGTTCAGAGAAGCTGGAATCGACTTGCCTTCCATGAAAAAAAGTGACTTCGATAGTCCGTTCGGCACAGCAACCGGATCCGGGGTGATTTTCGGAGCAACCGGTGGGGTTATGGAATCCGCATTGCGATCTGCTCTTGAGCTCATCATTGGTAAACCTGTGGAAGATTTATATGAACATGCCGAGATAATTCCTTTGCGTGGATTTGAAGGAGTCAAGTATGCCGAACTTACACTTCCAGAAAAGCTGGCTGACGTCCCGGATATTCTGAAAAATATTGTTTCGGATTTTGATTTTCTTTCCGGAGTAACTCTGAAAGTAGGAGTTGCCCATGGCATTGCAAATGCCCGTCTGGTTCTTGAAGATATTAAAGCCGGCGGGAAGTTCAGCGAATGTCATTTTATAGAGTTTATGGCTTGCCCGGGAGGTTGCCTTGGAGGCGGTGGACAACCTATTCCTACAAGTAAAAAAATTAGGGAAGAAAGGGCAAAGGCTATATACGCCGAGGATAAAAAAAGTAAGGTAAGGAAATCGTACCAAAACCCTGCAGTCGCTGATATATATGAAACATTCCTTACCGATGGACCCTGTGGAGAAAAGTCTCATAAACTTCTGCACACTCATTACACCAAGCGTGGTACCTATATCCGTTAATAAAATAAGGTACGGCCGTATGGTCGTGCCTTATTTCTCCTCATTCTTCAAGTTATTAAAAACAAGCGTAAGTTTGAACTCCTACAACTCGTTTGCATAGTCTTATGTGCAAATATTCCCTACAGAAATAATAATTTGTTCAAAAAGTTATAAATGGTTCTAATAAAGTTACTATTGATGCATTTACACAGCAGAGAGGTTCGTAACCGCGGAAGAAAACGATCACAAGGAAAGAGATGACAACGACAAAAGAAGAGTGGATAGCAGATGCGATGGAGCTGTTCGAGGGTGCCCTGATCCGTTATGCCATGCTATTCACCAATTCGGAGGACCGGGCACGCGATGTGGTGCAGGATACATTTATCAAGCTGTGCAAACAGGAGCGCAAAAAGGTTGAAAAATATATCAAAGCGTGGCTGTACAAAGTTTGCCGCAACCGCTCGCTGGAAGTCCTCCGGAAGGAGAATAGAATGATGGAACTGACCGATTCAACATTAATAAAAACCACTAGTAAAACACCGTCGCCCGCAGTGCAGGCTGAGCAAAACGATCAGATTCATATGGCACTTGCCCTGGTGGATACGCTTCCCGAGAAACAGCAGGAAGTCGTGCGACTCAAATTTCAGCATCAGCTGAGCTACAAAGAAATAAGTGAAGTCGCAAATGTTACTGTAACAAATGTCGGTTTTCTACTGCACACAGCTTTGAAGACATTGAGAATGCAAATGCAGAAGACCGGGGAGGTATAAGATGAACAAAATAGATAAAAACGATCCGCGACTAACGGCCTACGCTCTTGGAGAGCTATCTGATAAAGAGATGAAAGAAGTAGAACAGGCGATTGAAGCAACTCCGGAACTTCAAAAAGAAGTTGAAGAAATCCGCGAAATGAGATCAATGCTCGAAGGCGCTTTTTCTCTCGAAGAAAAACTTGAGCTAAATGATGAACACCGCGCAGAAATAAAAGAAGCTGCGAGTAAAAAAGCTGAAACTAAAAAGTTCCCGTCTGTATTTACCTTTCTTAGAATTGGAATCCCGGCAGCTGCAGCAATTGTAGCCAGTATAATTGGTCCTCAAGTTATGAAGAATGTATCTAAATCGGAAGAGTCAACGTGTAGAGCCCAGGAAAGGACTGCATACAACCAGCAAATGGACCTTTATTTAGATGGTAAAGCTCCACGCCCAGTCAAAGGAGTCGTTTATCAGCCCGCTCCTAATTTCGAGAAACTGGATCTTGCATTCAATGATTCTGAAGCCTCGGCCTACGAGTTGGAAGAGGCTGACTACGATGAATTCAGATCAAGCGCATTAAAAAA
>JAUVCU010000256.1 GCA_030590715.1 Lentisphaeria bacterium | reverse complement strand
TTCTCGGTCACGATCAATATCGCGGTATGCTGTGCTTGACGTTTCAGACATCTTGTCCATTACTTGAGGCCATTCCAGCTTTGGTGTTGGAGGTGGAGCAAGTGTTGCTTCAAGAACCGCAGTTACATAAAGCATAAGGTTGTGGAGTGCCACGTCGATTGACGAGAACTTCTGAGTGATAACCTCTCCCTGTTCCGTTACACGCATTCTTCCTTCAACTGTCCCTGGTGGTTGTGATAGAAGAGCATGCTCAACAGGTCCTCCTCCACGCCCGATAGAGCCACCGCGACCATGGAAAAGTGTAAGAGCTGTCTTGTGCTTTTTGCTTACTTTGTGAAGGTTCTCCTGAGCTTCGTATTGTGCCCAGCTTGCCGCAAGTTTACCGGCATCTTTACCTGAGTCGGAGTACCCGATCATCACTTCCTGCGAACCATTGGTAATATCTTTGTACCATGGAATCTGGAAGAGCGCATCCATTATGTCCCCTGAATTTTTCAGGTCGTCCAGTGTTTCAAATAGAGGAACAACACGCAATGGCTTTGTAACTCCGCACTCTTTTTGAAGAAGATGCACCGCCAGAATATCAGAAGGTGCGCGCGACATGGAAATTACATATGCTCCAAATGTGCTGAAGTCTTCAGCTGCTATCACTTTACATGTCTCAAACACCTCACGGCACTCTTCGTCAACCGGCATGTCGTGCGGTATTAGCGGGCGTGGATTTTGAAGCTCTTGAACTAGGAATTTCTGCTTTTCCTCTTCACTCCATTCTGCATAAGATCCCAGACCTAGCTGCTCTGTAATTGCATTAATCGCATCAGTGTGTCGAGTTGATTCCTGGCGGATATCAAGTTTTGTCAGAGTCAATCCAAAGCAGGCAAATCGACGGATGCTGTCAAGGAAGAATGAATCCGCAAGTTGGCGGCTATAGCATTCTGTAATTGATTTGTAGCATAGTTCGAATGCGTCTTTAAGTTCATCAATATCGTTGATCAACGGAAGCAGGGTGTCGTAATTGTTCCCGGAAAGCTGAGCTTTGACCCAGCGTTGAGTTTCCTGCAGGCGTGCACGGTATGGTCTAAGATATGCGCGATATGGTTCCTGAACATCGCCAACAATAGCTTTGATCGCATCGTTGCATTCTGTACTCGAAACATTCTGGATTACGTTGTCGATATCGTTGTGATATAGAGACAATGCAGTCCAACGGTTCATCATGATAACTTGTTCAGTTACTTCTGCTGTTACATTAGGGTTACCGTCGCGGTCTCCACCCATCCATGACGCAAATCTGACAGGTGCAATATTGGTTGGAAGTTTTTCGCCAGTATAAGATTCCAGGACAGAATCGAGCTCTCGCATAAATCGTGGAATTGCATCCCAAAGAACGTCTTCGATGATCGCGCTTCCCCATTTTGCTTCTTCCAGTGGAGTCGGCTTTACGCGGCGAACTTCATCAGAAGCCCATAGAGCTGTGATGATGTTGCGAACCTTATTCATATTCTCTTTGCGGTCAAAAGAAGTCAGATTGACTTGATCAAGCTCTTTAAGAAGATCACTCAGCTTACCGTGTTTTCTCAGCTGAGTTCGTCTTTTTACCTCAGTCGGGTGGGCTGTCAGAACCAGCTCGATATTCATATCAGCAACAGTCTGAAGGATTTCCTTTTTCGACAGACCTTTATCAAGAAGGCTTGGAATAATATTTGTCAGCATAGTGAAGTGCTTTGTCAGAGCTCCTTCATCGTATTGACGAAGATCTTTCATGCTGTGATAGTTTTCTGCGATGTTTGCAAGATTGAGGAATTGACCAAATGCTCGCGTCAAGTGTTTGATGTCAAGGTCACTTAGACTTGTTATTAGCTCTTTCAGCTCGCGGTCTGTCTCTTCGCAGTCATTTTTTCTTGCCGCTTTCGACAGCAGGCGCACGTTTTCAAGTTTCTCGTAAAACTCCTGGCCTACTTGCTCTTTTATTATGTCTCCAAGGAGGTTACCAAGCAGTCTGATGTTTTCCGGGAGAGTATTGTGTTGCTTGTCGTTATTCATTATTTGTTTGTTTACCCTGTTGCAATTGGTTTCTATTTGGGATTCTGCTTTGTGTTTTAAACAGGGGCTTTTTTGAGTATAAGTACCTGAAAATGAAAGCATGTAATAATTGCGGTAATATACCTTAAAGTCATTTTTGTGCAATAAAATAATAATTAGGCATTCTGTACGATTGATAGGGGGGGCTGTTTTTTAGTGCAGAGAACTACAACATGTGTTCTGTCGCTCTGTTTATTTTGTTTTTTATTCCAGAACTCAATTGAGGAGACCTTTGGGCCGCGTTCCCAATCGTGATTGTTTGGGCTGTTTTTGCGTTAAAAGTTTTCGCTATTAGCTTGAGGCTTCGTAATGGTCCTCCGGGAAGTAGTTTGGATATAAATCCGGGCATTGAGCTGGATGTTATTAAAATCGCTTTTTTATTTGCCTTTTTCTTTCTTTGAAGAGGGATTAATTTTCCCCACGGCCAGTAGAAATTGGGAATCAGGCGTTCCATAAACTTTTTCATTACGGCAGTAATTGAAAGGAAGTTCATTGGCGATGCGATAATCAAAAGGTCTGCTTGAGAAGCTTC
The DNA here is from genome assembly GCA_030590715.1 of Lentisphaeria bacterium. Lineage (GTDB taxonomy): Bacteria > Verrucomicrobiota > Lentisphaeria > Victivallales > JAUVCU01 > JAUVCU01. Next base: position 1,147 of record JAUVCU010000256.1, on the reverse strand, counting down.
TTTAACTATTGCTATCATGTCGTCTTGCGTCCTGCATTGATTGGGCCGGGTGATTTCTCCTTGTGTGCATTCTCTGCAGTTGCTACAGAATGCTATGTTTTGATCCCTGAGATTGAAGAGCTTGAAAGAGTGTTGCTCGCGGTCAGCTTTTTGCGATATTTCGCTTATTGCCTGATCAATTGTTCCATTTGACCGGTAGCTTCCATTTATCGCAACTATCTTCATGATCATCTCCTGGTTGTTGTATCAGTATATTATTACATATATTGTTCCTGATTGATATATATAATGGGTGAAGAACAAAAAAAAGAGGCCTGAATTTACATGTTTCTTTGAAGGGAGCTGATGTAGAGGGTTATCTTTCAAAATTTGTGTTTAGAATTGACTTGGGGATATTGTTTGACGTGGAGGGCCGGCTCCCGACGGCCGTTGTTCTTTCAGATGATTAAACCGGATAAAGGTGTTCATACCGTCGGTCGCATTTTAGACAAAATAGACCAACACGTATCAGTCATGGTTCCCGGATGCGGGGACCGCATCCTTCCAAAGTTTTGTGTTTAGAATTTATTTTTGGAATATTACTTGATGTTGAGGAGCGGCGTCCCGACGGCCGTTGTCCTTTTAGATAATTCAACTGGGTCGTGGAAATCATTTAGACATCTGCAAATTTTAAATAAATCATTACCACGAAAAACGACATATATGCCCTTGGAAAGGCCATTGATCTGGACTCGTGACTAAGTTTGCCCGTATGGGGTTATTTTTTACATATAACAATTTGCGGTGATAATGTTCTCGGTTCCTCATCTGTGTATCCCAACATCCTTTTTGAAATTTGCTCTTGAGGATAGGTGCATGTTTCGCTGCTTGTCGTTTCCAAAAAGATACCCATTCAGTTATTCGGATTGTGTAATCTATTGAAGGGCTGCAAAACAAATGTATATGATTCGGCATAATGAGGTAGTAACCGACTTTCCAGTAGTTGGATTCAGCCCAGGATGTAATAAGAGCGGAGTGTATCTCTGGTGAATTAAGAATTTTTTGCCTGTTCGAAATACAAACTGTTACCATTACTATTGTCGGGCTGTTATATCTTTTAATTGGAGTAGGGTGCGCAGGAGAATGTCGTTTCGGGTATTTTTCTTGG
>JAUVCU010000014.1 GCA_030590715.1 Lentisphaeria bacterium | reverse complement strand
GTCGGGAATTTTGAGCAGCGGTTCGTTCAATGGTATAACAGAAGGATGGGACGTAACGGCAGTCTTTTCAACCGCTTGAAAAAAGAGAGGACAGACCTTACAGAAGAGATGAAAAACTTCTGAATCGAACGATTATAAAGTATAGGAAATGCTTTGAGGTCGGAGGTCTATCATGTATAAGAATCGGGTGAAGGTAAGTCTTGAAACATTGAGCCGCAGTCACAAAGGTGTGCGTTACATGATAACGAACCGGGTTATTGGCGGCTCTTTTATTTTTGGGGATGTGGAAAAACAGAAATTCCTGGATTTGATGTTTGAAGGAAGAGAACGGCACTCTTACCGGTTGTTGGATTATGTCCTGATGGATAATCATTATCATTGTGTCATTGAGATTGATCCGATAGAGGAAATGAGCCGTGTCGAGGTGATAAAGCGTTGGAATCTGACCCGGAGAACCAAAACTCCAAGGGAACCGTCCGAAGATGAATTCGAGGTATTTTGTCATAAAATCCACGATGTCAGTTTTGTGGTCGGGAATTTCGAACAGCGGTTTGTTCAGTGGTATAACAAGCGAATGAGACGTAATGGTAGTTTGTTCAATCGCTTCGATTCGGTGATTATAGAAGATGGTCGGGGTTTGGCATTTATCATGGCATATATCACTATGAATCCTGTCCGGGCGGGACTGGTGGCTGATCCGGCAGAGTTTCATTGGTGCGGCTATGCATACCGTCTGGCTAGGGGAAAGCTTGATCGACACGATGTAAAACTTGTTAGAAGCTTGTTTCGTTCTCTTCAGCTTCCGCAGCAGATTCTTAAATTACCGGTAAAAAAGCAGCTCGCGCTATTGTGGAAATATTTCAGACTACGATTACTCCGCTGTAGCCCCAAAGAGGGATGCTACAAAAAAGATACGCGCGAGATCTCCCGAACGCTCGGAGAAAAAATTGAGAAGGAAGGTGGTCGCATAGAGCTCGACCGCGCCCGACATTTTTTATTAAAGGTAAGGTTTGCATCAAAAGGTATAGCAATCGGTTCTGAATTGTTTGTGGAGAATGTATTATCCAGTTGCGGGCGTGTTCTCGCTTATAAAAAAGTGCACCACGCAAAAGACTATCACATTTGGGACCACATTTACACTCTAAAGAAACATCGGCTAGTGTTTTCCTAAAAAAAACCTTTCTTACTGGCTGACATTCTAAGAGGTCGTAATTTTACAAAAAACGATCTAGGCCTTAAAAACCTCCCACATTTCTATGTATAAGAGGAATGGTGCATTGCTTTTTAAGGCGATCGTTTCTAAAATTAGTTAATAATAAACTACATACAGGCTGTTTTTCTTATTCTTGTTTCAGCCATAAAACGTAAATTTGAGGAGGCGGTTATGACTAGCGATAAAGGCGACAAGCACAACCATGATGAAGAAACTCAATATAAAAAGTTCGCAGAAAAAGCCTCACATCTATTTGATAAATTGAAGGATAAAACAGCTACATCGTTGGACGATCTTTTAGAAAAAACAAAAAAAGAGATGGTTCACGCTGGAGAAATCGGAGCCGAACAAGGCGAAAAATTTAAAGAATATTTAAAGAAAGACCTATCCGCGACGAAAGAGGATCTGGGAAAACTTGGCGAACAATTAAAAGAAAAAGCCCATCCTTCCAGATTAAGCGCAGGATTTTTACAGATTGTTTACAAAGTCGCGGGGCAACTCAGCGACGGTTTTAGCCATCTTGCCAAAACAACAAGTGAAAGCCTGACGTACCACACCGGAGGTGTTTGCGGTCCGGGAACGCTAACGTGCACAAAATGTGGTAAATCGATGATAAAAACAAAAGAATCAAGAATTCCGCCATGCTCGGGCTGTAAAGGGACAGAGTTCACAAAATCCTACTAGTGGTTGAGAAAAACTAAGATCGCGGACAAGGAGGTATGGAATTCAAAAAAGTATGCCCATACCTTTTTGAGATAACTCTGCGGTCTAAAACAACGACAATACCCTTATCCTGTTTACTTCGAATCAGCCGTCCCACGCCCTGTCTGAATTTTAGAACCGCTTCCGGCAATGAATAATTCATAAATGAATTTACACCCGTCTGCTCGATCTCTTCAACTCGTGATTGAATTAAAGGATGTGTCGGGACTGCAAACGGCAATTTAGTGATAATAACATTACTCAGCGCATCACCCGGCACATCCACCCCGGTCCAGAAGCTTGTGGTTCCGAAAATAACAGAATTTGTTTCTTCTTTAAAATGCTGCAGCATAGCAGTTCTGCTCATTCCCTCGCCTTGAGACATTAATGTTATACCTTTTTGAAAAAAGAATTCTTCAAGTTCCTCAGACATCTGGCGAAGCATATTGTAGCTGGTAAAAAGCACGAAAGCTTTACCATGAGTTATAGACACATAATGCTTGATGTGCTCAGCAAGCATCTCCGAATAGTTTTCAGCCGTCGGCTCCGGCATGTGATGCGGCATGTAAAGCCTAACCTGATTCTGATAATCAAACGGGGAATTAAGCATCACTTCACGCCCATCGGTAAAACCGATCCGATTTCTGTAATAATCAAATTTATTATTAACTGTCAGCGTCGCGCTGGTAAGAATTATCGGCTTGTCTGTTTGGAACAACAACTTTCTAAGGAGTTCATTTACATTCAGAGGGGCTGAGTTCAAAATTGTATTTTCGTACTGCCCCGAACTCTGAGATTCTATCCAGTACACATGGCTTTTAAGTTCCATATTCAGAAATTCGTAGATGCCGGAACTATAAAAATCACATTTTTTTACCTGAGCTTCGATCTCCGACCTCAGTTCCTCATCGTCGTCATGCAGATCCATGTACTCGATCAATTTACTTTTGAGTCTGTAAAAAGACTGCGAAAGCGTATCCGGGACAATATGCGGAGTCTGCACCCGCACCTGCTTCTCACGTTTATCCTCAAGGTAATAGCTGAGACTGTTAAAGAAGTTAGTCGAAGTGCTCTGAAGTTCGGCAATAACCGCACGCATTTCCATTGCCTCGGCTCCTTTTCGAACCATAAGTCCCCGCCCGCTTTTTTTGTCGAAAAGCCGGTTAAGGAAATAGTGTATCCCGTTTCCTGAAAGGTGCAGGCCTAAGTGCGAAGCTGCACTGTCTTCCAAAGTATGAGCCTCGTCAAATATGACCGCACTGTAGTTCGGCAACAGAGAAGCTTCGATATCGTCTTCACTCCTCATTGCCAGATCAGTAAAAAACAGCGCATGGTTCGCAATTATTATATCAGCCTTGTCCCATTCTTTCCGGGCGTTCCAATAATGACATTCGCGATAAAAAGAACATTTTTGAACGCGGCAGTTTCCAACCTCACAGCAAACGCAATCCCAAATCTGATTATCAAGATTGAAATCAAGCGTAGCCCTACTTCCGTCTTCGGTATAGTCAGCCCACTGCTGCAATTCAAGAATTGTATTAGGATCTGTTTTAATCGGGAAATACTCTTCCATATTCCCCTGTTGAGAAATGTGCAGGCGTTTCAGGCAGAGATAATTGCTTCGCCCTTTTGCCAGAACCGCTTTAAACTTCAGCCCCATTACTTCCTGGAGAAGAGGGATATCTTTTTCTATCAGCTGCTCCTGAAGATGTATTGTCTCAGTTGTAACAAGAACAGGACCAGATGAATCTAAAGAATAATATATTGCAGGAACAAGGTAAGCGAAGCTCTTTCCGACTCCGGTCGGTGCTTCCACACAAAGGTTATGCCCATTCTCGAGAGCATGAGCAACTTCTTCCGACATTTGAGCCTGCTGAACACGGTATTCATATGGTCTGCCACCAAAGACTTCGGCCGTTTTCAGCGGTCCTTCCGGTGTGAAAAAGCTCGTAGTTTTTTCAACTATCTCCTTTTTCTCTTCAGGCTCAACATTTTCACTGCGCATTATCATAATTCTAACATCTAACGCCTTTTAAAACGTCCTTTTTTTGTTATTGTAGACTCCATCGAATATATGGATTTAAAGTGAAGTATTTCAGAGTTAGCCGATCTTCACGACAGAGTCCGAATAGTATAGCTTGCTTTTCAAAAAAACACTCTTTTAAGGAGATAAAATTTATGCCTTTATTAACTCGTTCATTATTGACATTTTTAATCGGACTTTCAGTCTTCATGGTAAAAACATTTTCAGTTGAAGCTCAGGTAGTTGTAGTGAAAGACGCAGTTGGGTTTAAAGGTAACCCAAAACTTATATTCAATGGTATTTCCGGAGATCCAGTTATTTCAAATGCGGTAAAGTCAGACCTGAAAATGTGCGGCTGGTTTGACCTTGTAAGTTCCGGCCAGGCCGACTATAAAATTAATGGCTCAGCTACAGGAAATCAGGCAAAAGTTTCTGTTTTAGAAGATGGCGGAAGTTCATTCTCTATGTCGGTGAATTACAATTCTTCGAATCCGCGACAGGCTGCACATAAAATTGTCGATGCTATTGTGAAGAAATTGTTTAAAGAGAATGGTATCTGCTCCACAAAAATTGCATTTTGTGCGGAAACGAAGTCTGGCGTTAAAGAGATCTATCTTAGTGAATTTGACGGAAAAAACTACAAGCCACTTACCAAAAGCAATACGTTATCAGTTGAACCGGATTGGGTTCCAGGCAAAAACAATCTGATCTACACACGTTACGGAAAATCCTACACGTACATCATAGAAAAAGATCTATCGAAGAAAAAAAGCCGAGTACTGACAAAATATCCGGGGCTGAACTGCGGCGGAGCAATTTCTCCAAACGGACGTTTACTTGCGCTGACGTTGAGCATCGACGGCAACGTTGAGCTTTACACAAAAAATATGAATAGAAAAGGTCAGAAAAGATTAACCCGTGGACGCAGCGTAGAGGCTTCGCCTTGTTGGAGTCCTGACGGCAGAATGATCTGCTACGTTTCTGATGTGATGGGAAAACCTAGGTTGTTTGTTGTCAATGCAGATGGAAGTGGATTCAGACAAATTGGAACGAAAGGAAGCGAAGCTGTTTCTCCAGACTGGAACTCAAAAGGAAAAATCGTTTTCGCCGCGAAAAAAGGTAACTCTTACCAACTTGCAGTAACAGATCTGAGTGGTGAGGCATCATATGTAACAAACAGTGCCGGTGATTGGGAAAGCCCATCATGGATGCCGGACAACCGCCATATTATCTGTTCAAGAACGCTAAACGGTAAATCAGCCCTTTATATGGTCGATTCTTTTAGCGGCAAAGAAACGTTACTGCTCAGCACAAATGCCAACCTGACCCTGCCAAGTTGCTCAAATCTTTAGTTATAAGAACCGGCAACTATTGTTTATCGCTCCGTTTCAAGTTAAAATCGAATAGTTGGAGAGACTCTTTTATTGTGCTTTTAATTTACTAATTAATAGTTGGTACGCTATGAGAAAATCAGGTTTGAACTTAAGTGAAGCAGAAATAGAAAGAAGGCAGGCATTACAGCCGGAGGGAAAGACTCCTTTCATACTTATCCCCGCTGTTTGCCCCATCTGTAAAAATGGAAGTGTCCAGAAGTTTTTTAAGAGCGGAGTTTATCAGGAAGGAAAAAAGGACCTTAGTTTACATCCTGAGAGCTACACATTTGAGGACCCGGATTTTAAGCAATACCACCCTCCCCTTTACTTTATCTGGCAATGTCCTCATTGTTTCTTCTCGGCTGATCAAAGTACATTTGAAGATCCGGTTGCTGATGTCGTCTGCAGTACAAATAATTTCCAAAAGAGAATACTCTCGCAATATCAAGATGACGAATCATTCCGCGAAACCGTCCCACTACTGGAACCTGTTGAGCAACGAGAAGAACTGACATTTCATGATTCCATAAAACAATACTTGATGGCAATTCACTTTTTCCAGTCCATTTCATCAATAAAAGACAGGGACGCCCTGAATTTAGCCCGTTATTATATTCGACTTGCCTGGCTTTATGAAGATCTGGAAAAAAGTGATCAGCGCATAAGTGTCAAAATCCTGCTGGACCAGCTGAAGTATTCAATCATCGAATACTGGGACGAGATCCCCCTTACTTCTAAGGCTGCGATGGAAAAAGCTCTTTTTTATTATGAGGTCGCATATTATAACTCAAATATACTTGCACAAAAGCACATCGAGCATCAGGTTATGCAGGTTATTGGGCGCTTGAAATTAATATTGGGAAATATAGAAGAAGCGCGAAATGAGTTTTTCAAAGGAATAACGACTGCAAATAAATACAAGACTGAACTTGATGCAAGCTTTAGAGCTGCAGAAAATCCAGATTTAGCCAGAGAGGAATTTCTTCCTAAAATATCCAGGTTGGAAGGATTTATCCGTGAATCTCAGGACTTGATGCAGGAGTCGAAACAGATGTTAAATGAGCTTAAATGATAAATTATAATGAAGCAGAATCTTATCTGCTAAACCTTCAGTTTTCAGGAATAAAGCTTGGTCTTGACCAAGCGAATGAACTTTTCGAAAAAATAGGCAGTCCGCAAAACAAACTCAAATTCATCCATCTTGCGGGAACAAACGGGAAAGGCTCTACAGGGGCAATGATTGCCTCATGCTTAACTGCAGCCGGTTTTAAAGTGGGATTCTACACGTCACCCCACCTATTCTCGATGCGTGAAAGATTCAGAATCAATGGGAAAGCCATTTCTGAAAGCCGCTTTGCCCAAGTCACAAAAAAACTTGCAGAGGGCATTGAACAAATGAAAGTTTCTGGTTCAAATCCAACCTTCTTTGAAGCAACAACAGCTATGGCGGCCCTTTATTTCGCTGAAGAAAATGTTGACTTTGTGCTTTGGGAAACCGGACTCGGGGGACGTTTTGACGCCACAAATATTATCACTCCGGAATGCAGTGTTATCACCGGAATTTCTATCGACCATGAGTCATTCCTGGGTGATACTTTAGAAAAAATAGCTTTTGAAAAAGCGGGAATCATAAAAAATGATAAGCCGGCTTTTATAGGGAAAGTCACTTCTGAAGTAGAAAACGTTTTCCGCGGAGTTTCCGAAGAGAGGAATGCTCCGTTGTTGATGGTAGATGAATCTATAAGGTCGGGAGAACCAGAAGTATTAAATGAAAACGGTGCCCCAAAACAAAGCGTAGAGATTGATGGTTTTCAGGTATCCCTTTCTCTTCTCGGTGATGTTCAGGTTCAGAATGCTAAAGTCGTTATCGCCGTTTTAAAATTTCTTTCAGAAAAATATGATTTCAGTCTCCAGGATTCTTTAACCGGGTTATCAAAAGTAAACTGGCCGGGAAGGTTTCAGGTTCTTAAAGATGGGACAGTAGTAGATGGAGCGCATAATACAGATGGAGCAAACGTACTTGTTCAGTCCCTGAAAAAGACTCATTCAGGCGAAAGGATCACTATTGTATTCGGTAATTTTGCAGACAAAGACTCAGCTGAAATTTTAAAGATCATTTCAGAAATTGCCGATGAATTCGTATTCGTTCCGATTACTTCAGGCAGAGAATGCTGCAGCCCGGAAGAACTTTCCGAAATCCTATCCGACATTGCAGATATACCTTCTGAGTGTGCGAAATGTCCTATCGAGGGAGTTGAATCCGCACTAAAAAAAGAAGGACGAGTCGTCGTTGCCGGTTCTTTATACCTTGCAGGAGAGGTCCTTACTTCACACTTGTTCAAAGAAAATGTCTTAGACATCTATTAAAAACTGCAATTTTATTGCAAAATTAATATACCTTAGTTTTTTTAATAAAGGTTGGGTTTCAGTAGTTTGCGAAAAGGTAAGCATAAGCCCGACTTTTTAAATACTTTCCGAAAACCGGTTTACTAAATAATAGGCGGGTGTGAAATGTCTGATACTTATTCAGGAGGAACATTATTGGGTGATTATTCACTGAAAGTAGTTGGTGGGACAATGCGAGGCAGAGAGTTCCCGATAAAAGGAAACACATTTAGCATTGGCCGCTCCAGAGATGCTGACATCGTGATTCATGACACCCTTATTTCCAGAGTTCATTCCAAGTTTATCATGGAAGGAACTAAGTGGTTTGTAGAAGATCTGAACAGCACCAATGGGACCTGGGTCGGCGAAACAAGAGCTAACTCCCATACAGTTGTCCCGGAAAACTCGATTGTCAGAATAGGAAAGACAATAATCAGGATCCACAACAAAAGCGGCAGTAAGGCAAAATCAAAAGGCATAAACGAAGAGTCATTTAACTGCAGAATCAATCCTCATGACTTTTCCATACTCTCGACAGAGGAAACGTCACAGGACGTAGACTCTCATATGGAACAAATGTCCAAAACAATGCAGGCCCTCTGTAAACTGCAGAAAATTGCTGAGGATGCGACCTGTATAGAAAGTCTTGCCAAAAAAGCTTTGAACTCCATCGAGGACTACATCAGCTTCGAAAGTGGCGTTATTTTCTATCTCAACAAAGAAACCGGAGAGTACGAACCTTTAGGGACTAAGAGCCCCTCTGGTTTCGGCAAATCCAATACAAGAGATTGGACCGATCAACCCGTAATAGATTATGTTGCAGAAAAAAAAGAATCAGTACTGTCAATTGACCACGGGAATAGTTCAGAAGGGAAGGATAATAAAACAGCGCAGACCTCATTAATCTGCGCACCTATTTTTGAAAACGAAAATGTTACTGGAATTATCTACCTTGTTTCGACCAGCCCAACAAATAAATATACACCGTCAAGTCTCAAACTTTTAACAGCTTTAGCTCACTCCATTGGCGTTGCAATCAAAAGCTTTAACGCTTTCCAAAAAATATCGAAAACGAAAGTAAATGTTATTTCAGATTCCACAACATTGAGTGATATGGCTCATCTGGTCAGAAATATCATGGCTGCTTTCGAAGGAAGTTTAAACCTTATGTCCATGGGACTTGAGAAAGATAATATGGAATTAGCTTCTGATGCACTCAAAATAATGGGCATCAACTACAGAAAAGTGTGTAACCTATCACTGGATCTGGTAGAAATAATTGGAGACAGCAAGCCATCGATTACTCAAATAGATGTTTGTAGTATCATTGAAAATATAAATAAAGAAATGGAACAGTCACTACAGCACGATAGCATAACTCTGAACTGCGATAACCTAAACATGGTTAGCGACCGAATGATCGATTCGGACTCACGGCTACTGCCGAGAGCTATAAAAAACCTTATTTTAGTAGCTCAGAAAGCAATTTTCTTCAAATGTATGGAAGAAGAACTACAACTCAGCGGCGAAATAATTATCCGTGTGAAATCTGATTTATTTAGCGACTTTATCAATCTATCTATAGAAGACAATGGTAAAGCTGTAGATGAAAAATATATTAACCGCTGTTTCGATATGGAAACTTTGGATAGAGGTGATGTTGGCTCAGCTCTTGAGCTTGCTGTTTGTAAGAAAATATTAGATGCAACCAATTCAAAAATAAAAGTGAGTGCGTCCAATTATGGAGGGGCTTGCTTTACCATCTCCATCCCTGTATCTAGCGATGAACTTTCATCTGCCGAGACTATGTCGATGAAGTTACCATTCATCAAATAAACATAGTTTGTTGTTTTAAAAATTTTAAAAGTTCTTATTAAATATAAAGATGTAAAATATGAGTGAATTAAATGAATTTGGAGGGCCGGAATTGGGTCCTGAAGATACAGAGATAAAGAAGGTTCCTGTACTACCTCTTGTTGATGCCGTTGTTTTTCCGTATACCCTTTCTCCTCTAGTACTTGACGGAGAAAGATCTGTAGAAATCGTGGAAAACGCTTCCACTTCGGACCGGCTTATCGGACTTTTTGCGCAGTTACCCGCACGGGGAGACATCGGAAGTGGCTTTGCTGAACTTCACGAAAACTCAAGCACCATTGATGGTCATGAAGTTGCGGGTATCGGAGTATTGGCACGAATCGTTAAAATGCTCCGCTTCCCGGACGGAACTATCAGAGTTTTAGTTCGTGGACTTAAACGTATCAAATTGATAGACATGGTCGAGGATCAAGATCTAGATGTCGCGATCGTAGAGCCTATTAAAGAAGAAGAAGATGTCGATATTGAAACGGTAGCAATGGTTCGAAATGCGCTGGCACAGTTTCAGGAAGTCATCAAGTTTTCTCCAAGTTTCCCGGAAGAACTTAAAATTGCGATACTGAATATTGACGATAACTCCCGGATGGTTGATCTGATTGCTGATTCGATCAATATCAGTTATCCCGAAAAACTGAATATTCTTACTCTCTCGACACTGAAAGAAAGATTACAGATTCTTACAATGCTTCTTAATCGCGAAGTCGAAGTTCTGCATTTAGGTTCAGAAATCCAACATCAGGTCCACGATACACTGGGGAAATCACAGCGCGATTTTTTCTTGCGCGAACAGCTGAAAACTATCAAAAAAGAACTCGGAGAAGGCGCTAAGAATCCCGACGTAGCTTTAATCAAAGAAAAGATGAGCGAGATCAATCTTCCTAAAGAGGTCGAAACTGTAGTGGTAAAAGAGACAGAACGACTTGAGATGATTCCTCAGGCATCCAGTGAATACCAGATTGCCTACACCTATATAGACTGGCTGCTTGAAGTTCCGTGGAATAAATTCTCCGAAGACCGCCTTGATGTTAAGGCCGCATCTAAAATTCTGAATAAAGACCATTACGGGTTGGAAGATATTAAAGAAAGAATCCTTGAATTCCTTGCGGTGCTACAGCTTAAAAAAGACCGAAAATCACCGATTCTTTGTTTTGTCGGTCCTCCGGGAGTTGGTAAAACGTCACTTGGAAAATCTATTGCAAAAGCTATGGGACGAAAGTTCGTACGTATCTCACTGGGTGGAGTAAGAGACGAAGCAGAAATTCGCGGGCACCGCAGAACATACGTTGGAGCTCTTCCGGGAAGGCTTATTCAGGGAATGAAAAAGGCTGGTACTTCCAACCCCGTATTTATGCTGGATGAAATAGATAAGCTGGCAAATGATCAGCGTGGCGACCCATCTTCAGCTCTTCTTGAGGTTCTTGATCCGCAGCAGAACAATGCATTCAACGACCATTATCTTGAAGTCGATTATGACTTAAGCTCTGTAATGTTTATTGCAACGGCGAATATTCTGGACACAATTCCGCCAGCGCTACGAGATAGGATGGAGATAATCCGCCTGCCAGGATACACTCCAATGGAGAAAAAACAGATTGCCAAGCGTTTCCTTGTGCCAAGGCAGACAAAGGAAAACGGGCTTGATAATCTGAAGATTAATTTTCCGATGTCTTCTATTGAAGAAATAGTTTCTTACTATACAAGAGAGGGTGGAGTCCGTAACCTTGAGAGAACGCTGGGAACAGTTCTGCGTAAAGTCGCAAGGAAAGTTGTTGAAGGAGACATTGATATTAATGAAAAACTGACTCTCTCCACTGAGGACATTAAGAAATTTCTGGGTAGGCGCAAGTTCATCAGAGATCAGGCTGAAACAAAAGCTGAAGTCGGCGTCGCTACCGGAATGGCGTGGACAAGTGTCGGCGGAACAATCCTTCCTATTGAAGCGAGTATTATGCACGGTAAAGGCGCACTGAAGTTGACCGGGTCTCTTGGAACCGTGATGAAGGAAAGTGCCATGACGGCATTCAGCCTGGTAAGAAGCAGGTGCAATGAATTTAATATCGACCACGATATCTTTAATACGTCTGAATTCCACGTTCATGTGCCGGATGGCGCAACTCCAAAAGATGGACCGTCCGCTGGGGTTACGATGACAGTCGCACTTGTTTCGCTATTGACCGGCCGTAAAGTCCGTCCACGCACTGCGATGACTGGTGAAATCACACTACGCGGAAAAGTTACAGCTATCGGTGGTGTAAAAGAGAAAGTTATCGGAGCACTGCGTGCTGGTATAAAAACAGTGATAATTCCAAAGCAAAATGAAAAAGATCTGGATGATATACCTGAAGAAGTCAAGAAGAAGCTTGAATTCAAAACGGTTGCTACAATTGATGAAGCTTTAGATTTTATGCTTTTACCGCAGAGCAAGAAAAATAAATAGCCTACAGTAACTAAATCAAGCCTCCCGGTATTCGGGAGGTTTTTTATTATTTTAAATAAGGAAAAACCTATGAAGAAGTTAATTGTTTCAATTTGTTTAGCTTTAACCGGTACTTTCTCTTTTGCCGGAGAGAAATTAACTGCAGATCAATTTTTGAACATAGTAAGAATGCCGCCGGGCCGCGAGTCATGGGCTTCTATGGATGGAAAGATCAGACACAAACGCAGCGGTAAATCAACATCTTACAGTCCCCTTTATCTGGGAATAAAATTCGGTATCGACAGAACTCTGGCTCAGATTGTGATCGACAAATCGGAAGGTTACACCGTAGGTCAGGCATACAGCGCATCTGAAGATTCAACGACAATCCTACCAATGTCTATGAACATTAAGCCTGAAGACTCAAAACTGGGAAATGTAGGATTGAGCCCGGAAGATCTGGCTATGACATTCCTTTATTGGGATTTCCAGAAAGAGCTTGAAGAAGACTCTATAAAACTACAGGACTGCCGAGTATTCCTACTTAAAAGACCGAATTCCACAGAAAAGCAAAATCTGGTAAAAGTTTACATAAGTGAAGATTACTTTTTCCCGCTTAAAGTTGAATGGTATGAAAAAAGCTACGAAGAAGGAAAAGAGATTAGAACCCTTCAAATCAAAGAATTCGAAAAAAGACAAAACTC
>JAUVCU010000111.1 GCA_030590715.1 Lentisphaeria bacterium | reverse complement strand
ATAGATACGAATGACTTGGAATTTGAACCTAATGTGTTTAATTCTTTATATATGATTAATAAAACAATAGGAATAACAATGAAAATCATCACATCAACAACCTCACTTCTAATAATGCTTCTCACGAGTGGATGCTTTTTAACTAAAGTAATATCCGTGCCAATGCGTGCTACCGGAGCCGTAATATCAATCATACCTATTGCCGGAAATACGATACACGACGCAATTGACGAAGCAGCCGAGGCCGTTGATAAAGTTCCCTTATAAGGTAAACAACCCTTCTTATAATTAAAATAAAAAAGCCCTGTTCAATTTTACATTGAACAGGGCTTTAAACTTATCTAAAAAGTGATTACGCTTTCAAGACACCACCTGTATCGGCGCTTGTAGCCATCTTAGCATAGCGCCCTAACCACCCTTTAGTAACCTTCGGTGTTGGAGGAACCCAGTTTTTACGACGTTCCGCAAGAACCTCATCCGAAACTTGAAGCTCAAGCTTACGTGCAGCGATATCAATATGAATCATATCTCCAGCCTCAACAAGACCAATAATTCCACCTTCAGCAGCTTCCGGACTAATATGACCAATACATGCACCATGAGTTCCACCACTAAATCGTCCATCAGTAATCAAAGCCACACTTTCACCAAGCCCTTGTCCCATTATATAACTAGTAGGAGCAAGCATCTCCTGCATACCTGGTCCACCCTGCGGCCCTTCGTAGCGGATAACAACAACATCACCAGCTTTCACCTGACCGGCAAGAATGCCAATACAAGCCTCGTCCTGACTTTCGAAGATAACTGCAGGACCAGTATGAACATGCATAGGTTTTGCAACACCAGCAGTTTTCACAACAGATCCGCGCTCTGCCAGGTTACCAAATAGAATAGCAAGGCCACCTTCCTGGCTGTATGCCTTCTCTTTAGTGAAGATAACCTTATTATCAGGATCTGGGTAACCAGCAACATTTTCCAACAAGCTACTTCCAGTAACAGTAATAACATCATCATTGATTGCGCCTTCAACGCGGCCCAGTTCTTTAATAATGGTACTAATTCCACCAGACTCCTGACAGTCTTCAATATGCCAGTGGCTAGAAGGAGATAGTTTACATAAGTTTGGAGTAGCTTTGCTTATTGCATCAATCTTCTTAAGATCCAAGTCAATTCCAGCTTCATTAGCAATAGCCAGCGTATGAAGAATAGTATTCGTACTTCCACCCATAGCCATATCCAATGCCAGTGCATTGTGGAATGATTTTTCATTTACAACTTCAAGCGCTGTTGGAGCTCCAGCTTTCGCCATTTCAACAGCACGTCGAGCAGCCCTTTTCCAAAGCCTGATACGAGTTGTTGAAGTAGCAAGAATCGTTCCGTTACCAGGCAGAGCAAGACCAAGAGCTTCACACAAACAATTCATACTGTTTGCTGTAAACATCCCAGAGCATGACCCACACGTAGGACAACTTAGTTTTTCAACTTCATCAAGATCCTTTTCTGTAGCAGTTCCAGCCTCAACAGCAGCAACCTCTTCGAAAACAGTAACAAGGTCACATGCGGACTCATTACGGCTACCAGCTTTCATTGGACCTCCAGAGCAGAAGATAGTAGGCATATCCAAACGCATTGCCGCCATCAGCATTCCTGGAACGATTTTGTCACAATTAGGAATACAGATAAGAGCATCCATTGGGTGAGCGCTCATCATCGACTCAACTGTATCTGCAATAAGCTCACGGCTTGGAAGAGAAAACTTCATTCCTCCATGCCCCATTGCAATACCATCACAAATAGCCATTGTATTGAAGATAAACGGAACTCCACCAGCCTTACGAACTTCTTCGCAGATCAGCTCTCCAACTTCATCCAAGTGACAGTGACCAGGCACAATATTAGTATATGAATTTGCTATTCCGATAAACGGCTTCTTAAAATCGCCATCCTTTAGACCAGTGGCACGCATTAATGAACGGTGCGGGGCACGCTCATTACCTTTTTTTATTATATCACTACGCATTTTAGCTCCTTTACGAGTTGCTTTGTATAAAAACGTTGGTACTTTTGACTCAAATTTGAGGTAAGTATACCGTAAGTGAAGTAGTTGTAAAACCTTATAACTACAAAAATCTTAGGAAAAGCAAAATATGCGCACTACGCTCCAAGCGCGTTTATAATAGTTGATATATATAAGGAAAGAATATGTTCAGTACACTATCGGATAAACTGCAGGTCTCATTCAAAAAACTTAGAGGCCAAGCGAAACTATCAGAGTCCAATATTCAAGAAGCGTTGCGCGACATACGCCTTGCTCTATTGGAAGCTGATGTAAACATTGAAATTGTAAAAGAATTCGTAGCATCAGTAAAAGATGACTGCCTGGGAGCAGAGGTACTAAAAAGCGTAAGTCCTGGTCAACAATTAATAAAAATTGTAAATGACCGTCTCGTTGAGCTTATGGGTGAGAGCGAGTCTCCACTTACACTTACCAGCACACCATCTGTAATCATGATGGTAGGTCTTCACGGTAGTGGTAAGACAACAACGACAGGTAAACTTGCAGCAAAACTGAAAAAAGACGGAAGAAAAGTACTTCTTGTTGCAGCAGACCTTCACCGCCCAGCAGCGATTGATCAGCTAGAGTTCCTAGGAAAGCAACTTGACGTACAGGTTTACTCAAACAAAACAAATACAAATTTAATCGCGATTGCTCAAGAAGCTATGTCACGAGCGTATGCAGAGCAATACGACACTGTTATCTTCGATACTGCGGGTCGCCTGCAGGTCGATACGGTACTGGTCCAAGAACTTGTACACCTAAAAGCAATGGTCAACCCAGACGAACTTCTACTTGTAGCTGACTCAGCACTTGGTCAAGAAGCTGTATCTGTCGCTAGCCATTTCCACGATGCACTTGCTATTACTGGTGTGATCCTGACAAAGCTTGATGGAGATGCTCGTGGTGGAGCAGCACTTTCTATCAGAAAGGTAACAGGATGCCCGATTAAATTTGTTGGTGTAGGAGAAAAGATTGAAGACCTTGAGATGTTCTACCCTGACCGCCTTGCTTCAAGAATCCTTGGAATGGGTGATGTTGTTTCCCTTGTAGAAAAAGCAGCAGAACAGATCGACGAAGAGGAAGCTTTAAGGCTTCAGGAAAAACTTAAGAAAAGCCAGTTTGACTTTGGAGACTTCCTGAATCAACTTCGCCAAATGAGAAAGATGGGTGGTATGGGAGCAATCATGAAAATGCTTCCCGGCGGAAAGGACATGGCAAAACTTGTTGATGAAAACAGCAAGCAGTTTGTACACATGGAAGCAATGATCTGCTCTATGACAAAAGCGGAACGTGAAGATGAAAAGCTTATCAACATGCAACGACGCAAACGCATTGCAAATGGTAGCGGAACTTCGGTAGAACAAGTTTCGGGCCTAATCAAACAATTCGGCATGATGAAAAAGATGATGAAGAAAATGGGTGTATTCGGCAAAATGTTCGGTGGCGGCGGAGGCGGAGGTCTTGGTGGGCTTAAAGACATTGGAAGTATGCTTGGAGGTTTAGGTGGAATGGGTGGCGGAATGCCGGCCGGAATGGGCGGTGCTCCAGGAATGGGTGGTATGGGCAGCATGCTCGGCGGACTTCCTAAAATGAAAAGTGGAAGCAATATGACCCCTTCTAAGAAAAAGAAAAAGAAGAAAAAGCGCTAAGCACCTCTGGAACTGATTCAAAACACCGATATTAACTCTAATATCGGTGTTTTATTTTATAGACATAACTTTAGGGAAACAGAAGTATATCATGAAGAATGTAAAGCTTATCGCATTTGACTACGACGGAGTCATTGCCGATTCATTTGACCACAATCTAGAAACGGTTAACAAAGTATTATCAGATCTTGGGCATAATAAGCTTTCAACTCCCGATGATATAAAGAACTTACAGAGAATGACCTTTGGACAACTCGGTCTTGACCTCGGGGTCCCATCTCATATGGTTTCTCATCTAGAGATGAAAACTGCAGAGGAGCTGATTAAAACGACGCATATGGTAAATATGTTTAACGGAATAAAAGAAGTTTTCCACACTCTTGCCAAGGAATATAAACTTGCTGTTATCTCAAATACAATAAGCCACGCAATTGAGCAAACATTCAGTAGAGAAGAGTTATCAAGCTACTTCACCTCTATCTACGGTGGAGACCATGAGGGGTCAAAGGCTGAAAAGCTTCAGGAACTATGTAAAATAAATAAGTTACAGCCAGCTGAAGTCTGTATGGTTGGAGATGCATTGAGTGACATAACTGCGGCCAAAGAAGCCGGAACAAAATCCATTGCGGTAACATGGGGCTTCCAAAGCAGAGAATTACTTTCTAAAGTCGATCCTGATTTAATAATTGATAATATTTCTGATTTCAAAGAAATCTTTTAAGGGCAAAAAATAGCCCTAACCGATGTCAGGGCTATTCGAACAAACTAAATTCTAGTTTGGAACTAGATTTCTACAGTACCTTCAAAGGCTTTAGTAGCAGGACCAGTCATAAATACATGATTGTCATCTGCCCATTCGATCTCAAGGTCACCTCCGAGAAGATGAACAGTAACTTTACGGTCTGTCTTACCGTTAAGCATACATGCGACTCCAACAGCAGAAGCTCCAGTACCACAGGCCATTGTCTCCCCTGCCCCACGTTCCCAAACACGCATATCAACATCAGTTTTCGAATTAACTTTACAGAACTCTACGTTAATACGGTTAGGGAAAACTGAAGCAACTTCCAGCTCTTTTCCGTGTACAAAAACTTGTTCATCGGTGATTTCATCAACAAAAATAACTGCGTGTGGATTTCCCATAGAAACACACGTCATTTCATAGTCAGTCGCTGAAGCAGTTATCGGTTCAAGAACCACTTGTTCCTTATCGATTGTCGTAGGAATCTGGAGACCGTTTAAAATAGGCTCCCCCATGTCAACACGAACCTGCTCTACTTTGCCGTTTTCGACAGTGAAAACAAGCTCAAGAATACCAGCCCCTGTGAAAACCTTAATCACATCTTTATCCGTGTGTCCATTATCGTAAACGTATTTACCAACACAACGAATAGCATTACCGCACATTTCTGCTTCTGAACCGTCAGAGTTGAACATGCGCATTTGAAAGTCAGCTTCAGGATGTTTTAGAATCAGAACAATCCCGTCTCCACCGATTCCAAAATGTCTATCTGCAAGTTTCTTTGCAGTCTCAGAAGGGTTAGAAATCAAATTTTTATTATCGATACAGTCAAAGTAAATGTAGTCATTACCAAGACCATGCATTTTAGTGAATTTTACTTCAGCCATTTTTATCTCCAGCTTTTGCTTATTATTAATGATACGATGAATATAGGTCTATAAAATAAAAAATAAACCCGAGGAGAGCCCACCGACAAAAGATTGCACACAAGAAATAAATATGGTATACACGAGTGAATAACACGAAATGTTTTCATCACATTTTTAACTTCATGACAATTTACTTCTGAGCTGTAATAATCATTCGGGAACATCCTGTAGATAAAGAATCTCCTTCCAAGGTTCCATAAATAGATACATTTTTAAAACCAGCGGCTTCAAACATCAATTTCATTTCGTTATCTGAAAACATACGAACAGATTCTTCAAAGATATGTTCCTCCCCATCCTTCATGATAACAACAGTTTTCTTTTCAACACGCTTACCGTCGTCTGTTATCCACCTCTTGTTCACTGTCGTGTATTCATCTTTAACTACTTCGTTTTCCGGAACCAGATTATCAACAATAAAATCGCGGTTGAGGTAATCCATCAAAAAGCGACCATCGCTTTTTAAGGCTTTATAAATCCCATT
>JAUVCU010000356.1 GCA_030590715.1 Lentisphaeria bacterium | reverse complement strand
GCTTCTCTTTCTGTATCATTATTTTCAAATACAAAGATAAATGCGACGGGAGCATTCTTCGCTTCGTTACCAAGAGAAAGCTTTATCTCTTTATCTTTGAAGCTCTGGACGGAGCCGGTTGAGTAAACGTCAAATTCTCCGCATCTTATCAGCATTAAATACCCTTCAATAGTGATTTAAATAGTTGTTTTTAGTATAGAAAACGTAGAGTCGTTTAATACGCTTTTCTACTAGAGACTTCGATAAATCTATAAACTTATAGCTTGTTGACATTTATATAAAGAAAAATAGTCCGAACTTTACCATTTAAAGGCCCGGACTATTTCTGTTTAAAGGTGGTTTTGCAGAGCTTACTTATTTATACTCAGCTCGGGTGAAGCCTTAGCTTTTAAACTTCACATTTAAACTCAAATACTGCACGTAAACGAATAAGAAACTTACCGCTTGCGGTATAAAAGAACCTGTTCTAATTCATCTACTATTTCAGAAAATTCACTCAAAGCAGAATTTATAGGTTCCGGTGTACTGAGATCGACTCCCGCATCTTTCAAAATATCCAGAACATCTTTCGAGCAGCCGGCTTTCAGGAAGTTCAAGTAATCCTCCAGCTTAGCTGCATCACCACTTAGAATGTTTTTAGAAAGAGCTACGGCTGCAGAAAAACCGGTTGCATATTTGTAGACGTAGAAATTGTAATAGAAATGTGGGATTCGGGCCCATTCCATTTCTATTTTAGAATCAGGATCTACGGCTTCTCCATGATATTTTTTATTGAGTTCATAGTAGTATGCCGAGATCGAATCCGCTGTAAATGGTTTCGATTGTTCAACCATTTCATGAATCTCTTTTTCAAATTCAGCAAACATAGTCTGACGGAAAACAGTGCCTTTAAATGAATCGATAAGGTGGTTTATCAGATACAGCTTAAAGTTTTCATCTGTAGATATTTCCATCAGGTAGTTGTGAAGAAGAAGCTCGTTTGTTGTTGATGCCACTTCCGCGACAAAGATTTTGTATGATGAGTAGTGGTAGTCCTGTTCTTTTTTAGAAAAATATGAATGCATAGAGTGCCCAAGCTCATGAGCCAGTGTAAACACATCACTAAGCGTTCCACTGAAGTTCATCATGATATATGGAGCTGAATCGTAACATCCGCTTGAGTACGCACCCGATCTTTTCCCTTTGTTTTCCAATGCGTCTATCCAACGTTCATCAAACGCTCTTTTTAAGACAGTGCAGTATTCCTCTCCGAGTGGTTTACATGCTTCCTGAACCCATTCGCAAGCCTGCTCCCACGTTACCTCAACTTTACTGTCCGGCACAAGAGGATTGTAAACGTCGCACATATCCAGCTTATCCAGGTTCAATATTTTTCGCCTGATATCGTAATACTTGTGCAGAGCCGGCAGGTTGTCATGAACCGTTGAAATGAGATTGTTATAAACATCCGAACCGATATTATCG
Source organism: Lentisphaeria bacterium (assembly GCA_030590715.1). GTDB lineage: Bacteria > Verrucomicrobiota > Lentisphaeria > Victivallales > JAUVCU01 > JAUVCU01. The sequence goes on along the minus strand of JAUVCU010000356.1, from coordinate 1,131 downwards.
GGGTGTAGCGCTGATTCCAATGCGCTGTCGAAATTACGTAGCTGCGACTTCAGTACATCTTTTTTTACGTTTGAACTCAATGTGCAGGCCAAAGTATTTCTCAAAGACCCGAATGTGCTGTACATCGCATCAAATGCGGCTTTTCTTACCGACCTGTCTTTGTTCTCCAAAAAATTAACGTAATTACCGTGAGTCAGCTGGATTTCTTTCCCGGCCTCATCTTTTACTTTTGGGAAAGTTATGTCCGCATTATTAAGAATCGAAAACGTTTTTGAAGCGGAATTCATAACTTCAGAAGACATTCCCAGTATTCTTTCTTCCTTTTCCGAAAGCGTATGGGGTCTGCGACGCGCCAGCTCGGTTAATGTTCTGGTGTAAAACTCAAGTGCAGGTGAGGTTAGATATGTATTGAAAGTCTCTTCTGAAAGCGATAGCACTTCGGGTTCAAACCACGCCATTTTCCCCGATGTCTCAGCTATTTTAGCTGTAACTTTATCCAAGCGGCTTCTCGTTTCTGAATTTGAAGTATCCTGATCGGATTCCAGATGCGCAAAAGTATAAACTTTTTCAAGGTGACGCTCCATTTTATCAATCGCTTTAAAAGCTTGCGCAAGAATTTCTGCTGATTCACGCACTCTTCCTCTGTATTTCAGCGCCTCATCAATCCCTTTGTCAATTTGGTTAAAATCGGTCTCCCAGTTTTCTGTCGTTTTGTATAACGGAGATAAATCCCACTTTTTTGATTCCGGAATCTCATTTCTTGTAAGTTGTTCTGACATGGTTAAATCCTATTCTTAAAGTGTTATTCAGGTATTTGGACAAGAATGTTGTCCAGTAGTCGTGTTTCTCCGAATTTCGCGGCGACTGCAATAAGTATCTCTCCGCTCAAAGTCTCATTCGCGGCAAGCGTTTCAGAATTGCGGACCTCATCATAATCAACATTTCCGTCCGACTCTGAAATTGCTGTTCTGATTTGAGAACTTATATTTTGAGAATCTTTATTACCTGCGAAAATAGACTCTTTTGCCTGAATCAATGATTGTGAGATAGAAAGGGCTTTTTGTCTGTTTTCCGGGCTCAAATATTTATTTCGGGAACTCATTGCCAGTCCGTCTTCTTCTCTGACAATCG
>JAUVCU010000226.1 GCA_030590715.1 Lentisphaeria bacterium | reverse complement strand
GCTTCTCTTTGGTATTATCGGGCTGTTGTTCGGCATTTTTCCGGCAGCAGCATTTCTTGCATTGATTATTGCTATAATATGGAAATTCACCGCCCGAAAAGTAACGTGTTAAATATCATAGCAATACAAAAAAGGAGTTAATACATGCAAACGATTAAAAATCCTATTTACGGCCTAGCCTGCCTGACCATATTCGGTTTAACATCTTGCGCAAAAAAGGAGCAGGTTTTCAAAGAAATAAAACATTATCCAGTCAGCACTATTGAAGGACTTATTGAAAAATCAGATATTCAAATTGACCAAAAGATCACCAGTGACGGAACTGGAGCTTTGTATTCCGAGGTACAAAAGCCAAAAATAATTAAACTGTATGAAACAGGTAACATTGATATCGAAAACGCAGTGCTGATCTATCAGGCAAAGATCCGGACCGAAGATATAAAAGGTACGGTCTACCTTGAGATGTGGTGCCGCTTCCCTGAAAAGGGAGAATACTTTTCCCGATCACTTTATACTACGTTATCAGGCAGCAACGAGTGGACTCAACTTGAAACCCCATTCTTTCTCAAGAAGGGCGAGAATCCCGATAATGTAAAACTGAACCTTGTGGTCAACGGAACCGGGAAAGTCTGGATCGATGACATCAGGTTACTGAAATCTCCGCTAAAATAAGAAACGAGATAGCTAAAACATAATGATAAAAGAGCAGATGGTGAAAATCTTGTTGAATCAGTGAACGGCCCATTTTTTAGCGAGGCAAAGTAATTACGGGAAGACAAAGATGGCGAATTACGTATACATAGCGACAAGTCTGGACGGGTACATTGCAGCAAGTGATGGAGGCCTTGACTGGCTGATGGAGATCCCAGCTCCGGGAGGAGAGGATTACGGCTATGCGGAGTTCATGGCTACTATAGATGCCTTAGTTATGGGGAGAAAAACGTTTGAAAAAGTCCTTACTTTCGGAGACTGGCCCTACGACAAACCTGTTTTTGTTTTGAGCACAACAATAACTGAAGTGCCTGAGCATTTAGCCGGTAAAGTGGAAATTGTTCATGGAGAACTAAAAGAACTGACAGGCACGTTGAATCAGCGTGGATACAACAATTTATACATTGATGGCGGAGTGACAATACAAAACTTCCTGCAGCAGGATCTCATCGACGAAATGATTATTACAAAAGTCCCTACGCTTCTCGGTGGCGGCATTCCATTATTCGGCACTCTTGACGAACCCATAAAATTCAAACACGTGAAAACCGAGATTTATGACAACGGCCTCGTTAAGAGCCGGTATTCGAGAAGCAGCTAAGAAAACAGCATAATAATTCAATTGGATAATCACACTCTCATTCAATTTGAGAGATAAAACTTCTAGAGCAAAAGCAATATTTTCTGTGTTGAAGCGGCATTTACACCGGAACCATAATTGTCGGTAACGACTGTCCAAATATTAAAATTTGAGACAAGTGTCAATATTCTTAGCTTATTAATGGAAACTACCATGATTATCACATAAAATGATAGTAGAGCCCACTTAAATTTCAGGTAAGAATATGAAAAGCTCCATGTTGATTATTTTTCTACTACTTATAACTGCCATCTCATGCAGTGACGAAGAAACCGTAATAAAAGAAAAAAGAACTGCGGATCGAGTCGATGTACCTGAACTGACTCTGATAACCGAAAAAGCAGCTCCGAATTCATATGAAGAAAATGGAGAACTTACCGGGAGGGCTGTAGAAATAGTCCAGGCAGTGCTGAAAGAGGTAGAAATGGAAGGACTCAAAATAGAAGTGTATCCCTGGGCGAGAGGATACCACATGCTTGAAACTAAAAAAAACATTGCTTTGTTTGGGACGGTGAGAAGTGAAGCCCGGGAAAATTTATTCAAATGGGCCGGCCCTATTTCAGAATATTCAATAAACCTTTATAAATTGAAATCACGGAAAGATATCGAGCCCCAATCAATGGAGGACTTAAAAAAATATGTGGTAGGAGGAGTCCGCAAAGATCAAAAAGCACAGTACCTTGCGTCCAAAGGGTTCACTGTAAGCTATGCAAATGAGGACAAGCTGAATATCCGAAAACTGATGCGTGGGAGGATTGATATTCTTTCCTATTCGCCAACAAGACTTAATTACGATCTTAAAGAATTAGGTTATACCCCTGACCAGTTGGAAAAGATATGGACTCTTGATGAGCTTTCCTGTGAACTTGCTGTTGCATTCAGTAAATCAACGGAAGACCATTTTGTCCAGAAGTTTCAGGAAGGATTTGATGCTATAAGAAAAAATGGCATACAGGAAGAAATTCTGAAGAAATGGGAATAAAGGCGACCAGGAAATCACTCCATCAAGGCCCCGGGCTTAAAGCTTCACCTTTTAGGATAATAAATATCACCTGAAACCGATATTATAGATAGTTCTTAAATCCGGAACTCTGACAAGATCTAACACAGATAATTCATTATGATCAAAGAACAGATGGAAAAGATATACGGGAATATCCCGCTTGAGAACATTCCATGGAATATTGAATCGCCGCCGGAAATTCTCATTGATCTGATTACATCCGGAAAAGTAAAACAGTGCAGAGCCATCGAACTGGGCTGCGGAACGGGCAATAATGTGATTTACCTTTGCTCTCGGGGCTTTGACTGCACCGGTGTAGACATCTCTGAAACAGCAATAAAAATTGCCGAAAATTCTGCAGAAGAAAAGAATGTAAAATGCAATTTCATCACAGCTGATGTTCTGGGTGATATGGCTGAATTAGATGGGACATACGATTTTGTCTATGACTGGATGCTACTACACCATATTTATCCACAGGATAGAGACAAGTATTTAGCCAATGTTTATAAACTGTTGAAAAGTGGCGGAACTTACCTGTCGGTATGTTTTAGTGAAGAAAGTCAGGCATTCGGCGGCTCCGGCAAATACCGGACGACACCACTGGACACCGTTCTCTATTTCTCCTCTGAAAATGAAATAAAAGAGCTCTTCCAACCATTATTTGAAATTGAAGAGCTCACAACGGTTACAATACCCGGCAAGAATACTCAGCACAAAGCAATCTATACTCTCCTCACCAAAAAGTGAGTTTCTAACCATTGATGATACGGATAGAACGGATGTTTGACACCTTATTCACAAAAGAGGTTTTCCTGTTAATACCTGTGTTATCTCCTAGATCTGCCGTTACTAAAAGGCGCTTTGAATGAATAACCCCTTAGTATCAATCTTAGTCATTAGTGTTTACATTGATGAATATAACATCATAAACTTGTTGGTGTCGTTATCTGGAATGATGTTACGTACACCACTTCACATGACCGTGCACCCGTATCAGTTCGTGACAATGAACTCTTCCAGGTAAAACTATTAGCCCCTTTTACTTCAACCAAATAGCCATTGAAAGAGACGAGATCTCCTTTCACCACGTCATCAATGGCATCCTGGATTTGATCTGTCGAAGGTATCAGATGCATATTCCCACTTGACGATTCTATTTCTTTTCTTGGGATTGGAAAATGCGAGGTACGCCAGCGATACCAACGGCCGGATTGGGAGATGGATATATTATCCAGCACTGCACTGTCAGACATCCGCCCCCAACCAAGAGCAAGGTCTGTTTTTGACAACTCAGAAGATGCGTCAAACCTATAGTTTTCCTTGGAAAGCACTCGCGCTTTGATCTGAAATCCAGCGAGCGGGGTTATTCGGTATGTGTCCAAGAGAATACTTTCCGATCGTATAATGGGCTTTTGAACAGGAAGCCCCGCGGCCAATACTCCCGGTTTATGTTCCCTTTCTCCTTTATGGGTAAAACCAATTGCGAGAGCTACAAGAATTCCCAACGGCAATAATTTATTCATGGTATAGTTTCCCTGTGTTTAACGGCCTTGCTTTTATTATTCTCGTTCTTCTTGTTAAGAACTCAAGAGCACAACAGCTATTTCCATTTATAATACACAATTTCCCGACGTCCTTTATGCTGTATCTTTGGTATTTGCGGGAAGTTCTAGCTCCCTACGTTTGTTAAGATATG
>JAUVCU010000261.1 GCA_030590715.1 Lentisphaeria bacterium | reverse complement strand
ACGTCGTCTACAAAGGATGATAAATAATGATCGAGAGAACTGTATTCTTATCTCGGGCTTGTTATCTTTCAACAAAGGACAAACGTCTTGTTATCCACCCGAAAGAAGAGAATGAGGATGATATCTTGATTCCCATCGCGGATATCGGGTACCTTATTATTGAGGACTTGACCATCACCATAACGTCAAGACTGATGTCGTCGCTCGTTGAAGCAAATGTAGCGGTTGTATTCTGTGGAACAAATCATATGCCAAATGCCATGCTGCTTAACTTTGATAGTCACTCGACCCCTACCGAAACATTACGGATACAGGTCGAATCATCGCTTCCGCTAAAAAAGCAACTATGGCAGAAAACAGTTAAAGCGAAGATCTATAATCAGTCGTTAGTTTTGCGGCTGATTGGAGAGGAAAACGTGATGCATCTTGAGTCACTTGCCAACGGAGTAAAAAGTGGAGGTCCGGATAACAGGGAAGGGGTGGCGGCCAAAATTTACTTGGGCACACTGTTTGGTGACCTGTTCAGACGTACAAGAAACTTCTTACCTTTCAACACCTTACATCTCTTCAGTTGTGGATTGGTTTCGAATTCGAATAGACCAGATCTTGGTGTTAAACATCGAAAAGCGGAGCAAAGCTCACGCACTCCAAATCGTTTTTGAATTCAGATGATGTTTTGGAGTGCTGTCAGGGCTATTCAACGCTAACAAAATGTTTAAGAAGAGTTTGAGATGTTAATCTCAATAGTCGAGTCTTCGGGTAAAACAGAACGCCCTTATTCGCGCATTCGCGGCTAAAAGATGTTTTTTTGCTGTACAGCTTTGGAGGGCCCGCGTCCGGTAGTTAAAGGATGATTCAATGTTTTTCATATCTCAGTAGCATGCTATCGCAAACCTCTAGTAAGGGACCACAGAGTAGAGCATAAAAGCCATATTACCCCGCACACTTCGGAATATTACAAAATACATTATGCACAATCTAAATACAGCACAAATTGGTTAATTTGTGCTGTGCGTTTTTCTGCATACACTTAACGTCGCATAATATATATTATGTTTAGTCAGCTATATAAAAGACGAGGGGGGCGAACGCCAAGGAACTGATGGAGATAAAATGACAGTTTTAATAATTAGGTATGTATACTCAGTCAGATGAGACATTCGCTTTTGAGCGTCACACTTTAGCTGTGGTACAGCACGTAAACGAATAAGAAACTTACCGCTCGCGGTATAAATAGGACTAATTGAGTCCACTTTAGTTAATAAAATGCTATAGAGCCTATAGCCTTTTAGTAAGACTGAACTATTATTTACCTATAAATTAAATGTTAAATAAAAGAAAAGACTATAAGATGGAAAACAAGAAATGGGTATCAAATAAGACTCAGAGTACTGCCGTCGACGAAATCATCACAAAGTTTTCATATCCACGTCCTGTTGCATTATATCTTGCAGCTCGCGGTATTGAATGTGATGGTATTGAAGCTTACATAAAAGGGCCTTTAAACACTCTAACGAGTCCATTTAGATTTCCTGGAATGAAAAAAGCCGTCGCACGTCTATGGGAGGCAATAAAGAATCGCGAACATATCCTAATCCATGGTGATTACGATACTGATGGCGTTACTTCAGCCGCCCTGCTCTCATGGGTATTAAAGAAAAACGGTGCGGAAGTATCTACATTTTTGCCGCATAGATTTGATGATGGTTACGGATTTACTCCTGAATCGTTGCACAAAGCGGCCGATTTGGCTGGGACAGAGTGCAAGGTTCTTGTCACGGTAGACTGTGGTATCAACAGTATTGAAGCCGTTGACGAAGCAAATAGAATGGGAATCGATGTAATCCTTACAGACCACCATGAGCCCGGTGCTGTAATTCCCGAAGCCATAGCTATAATCAATGCCAAAGTCCATGAAGGTCTTGATGATCTTGAAGTTCTTTGCGGAGCTGGCGTAGCATTTAAACTATGTCATGCCTTTGTCGACTACGGGAAAAAATTCAATCTTGGTGGTTTTACGACAAAACTGCAGGAAGGAATGGATTTGGTCGCGCTTGGTACTATTGCGGATATTGTTCCTTTGGTCGGCGAAAACAGAACGCTGGTTAAATATGGAATCAAAGTTCTTAAAAAACAATTGCGTCCTGGAATCAGGGCTCTTGCGGAAAGATCCAATATTCAAAAACTTAAAGCTTCAGACGTTACATTTAAGCTTGCTCCGAGAATAAACGCCGCGGGGCGTCTCGGAAATGCAAACATAGCACTTAACCTGCTTAAGGCCAACAACATTGTTGAAGCTCACGAGTATGCAACAGAGCTTGAGAAGCTGAATACAATGAGGCAGGGAACTGAGTCTGACATTTATGAACAAGCTAAGAAGCAGATCTATGAGAAAATCGATCTGAACAATTCTTATTCGATTCTTGCTGCAGGTGAAGACTGGCACCAGGGAGTTATAGGTATTGTAGCTTCAAGACTTGCCCGAGATTTCAATAGACCAGCTATTGTTTTAACCATTAGCAACGGTGAAGCTCACGGTTCCGGACGAAGCGTCGGAGACCTTAATTTGGTTAAAGCTCTATCAAAATCAGCTGATCTACTTGACCGTTTTGGTGGCCACCCTATGGCTGTGGGTCTTGGAATGAAGAGAGAAAATATAGAAGCATTCCAAAAAGAATTTGAAGCAAATGTTAAAAGTCAGCTTACTGATGAAGATCTTATTTCAAAACTTGAATACGATGGAGAAGTGGATATTCCAGAACTAAACACCGAATTCTTTGAATACCTAGAGTTGATGAGTCCATTCGGGCACAGCAACCCATCTCCGGTTTACAGACTTCGCAATCTGGTTCCTGTAAAATTAACAAGTGCAGGTCAAAAGCATTCAAGAGGGATTTTACGAGACTTCTACGGCAATACGATTAACTTTATTGCATTTAATAAAACTCCGAAAGACATGCCGGATGGCGAGTGGGATGTTGTTGCCACTCCTCAGCTGAACAACCACTTTGGAGAGTCAAAGCCTCAACTTCAAATAGTTGATGTGAGACCAATGCATTAAGCTTAGTAAAACGTGAAAGGGGGATCTACATCTCCCCTGCCCCGTTCTATAAAAAAAGCCAGTGAATAATAATTCACTGGCTTTTTTGTTGACTGAGATATCGTTATTATCAACGCCTCAAAAAAAGTAGCATCGCCCTTAACTATGCTACTTCAGCTAAACCTTATTTAGTTTTGGGAATCGCAGATCACCCCTTTCTTGCTAAGCTTCATAACTAAAACCTTTACGTCAATTATGTAATCAGCACAGAGCTCACCGAGTTTGATCTTACGCTGTACAAGTAGTGGAGGAAATCTACAGATCGTTGCTCTAAACAATGAAATAGCATCATGAATATGTGAATGTTCCAACTCATGCCTCCACCACAGATAGTGATTCAGGCCCTTCCCTGAAGGGCAAAAACAACATATTGTCACTTCCAATATGTTGTTCTTAAACTTTTTCCAAAAGATATATAATCAGATGTGTAATCTCCTATTTCGAGTTTGACTCGAAGTTAAGCTGGACTCTTCGCGATTCAATAGCGAAACCGCCTTTTCCAGAGTTGTCGGAGTACAAGCTTCAGCTTGCTTGAGGAAATTGTATCAAATGCACTATAAATCGTGAATTCCTACACCACATACGCCATGCTGCTGAGAAAAATGCGTGACAGGTACTT
>JAUVCU010000101.1 GCA_030590715.1 Lentisphaeria bacterium | reverse complement strand
GGTATGAGACCTATCTGGTACATTCCAAGTGTTTTTATGGGCTCATACGTTTCTGACGAACAATCTGAAGTTTCAATAACGAGTGAATGGTGGAAAAATGATGGCGTCGTAAACACAGTGTCCATGAAAGGCCCTTTCGTCAATTCAAAAGACAAAATAATTAGGTTTCAAGAAGGCCAGCCGCAAAAAGGGGTCTGGAGTTACATGGGTGAACTTGATAATTGTGACCACATGGACATTACCGGATCAATGAAACTGACAACATCATTCCCGCTCAAAGGTTATGCTTCCATCACGGACTGGTATATCGAAAGAGCTACGTTTTTACAAACCCTCACGAAATAGATAAGCTGGAGACAATTTATTATGGATAAAATCAAAATTGGCATCAGCGCATGTTTACTTGGCGAGAAAGTAAGATACGACGGCAAGCATAAGCATGACCTTTTTATCACGAATACTCTCGGAAATTATTTTGAATGGATCCCAATTTGTCCGGAGCACGATTGCGGAATGCCTGTTCCGAGAGAGCCCATGAATCTCTATGGACAAATTGAGAACCCGCGTCTTCAGACAACGGAAACCAACATTGATAAAACAGATCAGCTCTGCTCATGGGCAAAATCCAGACTTGAAGAGCTGAAACAAGAAAACATCGGTGGTTTTATCTTGAAAGAGAAGTCTCCAAGTTGCGGAATTTCGGGCATTCCACTTTATCACGAGGACGGGACTTCAGATCACAAGACCTCAGGTCTATTCGCCAAAATGCTGACAGAAAGATTCCCGCTCCTTCCGGTTATAGATGAAGTAGATTTACACGTCCCCGCATTGAGAGAATACTTTATTGAGCGCGTTTACACTTTCAGTAAATCTCTGGCGTTCAAAAGAGCCGCTAAACCGTACCGGAAATAAAAGGTCTCACCAAAAATACCACAAAGTGAACACGTATCAAAAAAAATAGAATGTCACTCCAAACGACTGATCTGCCACGGAAGGTTTATTTGGCAATGAAGTGTTGTTCATAATTACCGGACGCGGGGACCGCGTCCCTCCAAAGCGCTAGGTTTACAATTGAATGTTGGAGAATCCTGAACGTGGAGGGCCGGCGTCCCGACGGCCGATAATATGTCATGCAACCTGCATTACCAGCAGTTAAATAGTCTTTCTAAAGTCCCAATCTAACGTTCAAGACATTTATACAAAGTATTAAAATCAACGCGCTGTTCCAGTTAACAGGAACAGCGCCAAAATCAAAATCCGGCTTTTTCTAAGACCTTTTTAGATGTTTTAAAATGAATTTTTGCATATTTGCCAAGCTCGTCCGGCCCAAATTTCTTAACCAGGTCAACAGCTGCATCCAGAACAGCTGCACTTGCACCTTTCGGCAATTTCATTCCGGCTTTATCTTCAAGCTCTTTCATCGCAGTTACAAATTTATCGCGGGCAAGAATCGACGCCGCTGCAACCGCAATATCGCTTTCCGCCTTCGTTTCCTGGCGGACTTCTATCTGGCGACCTTTCTCCATCAAAGCATTGTTGATAAACCGTTCATTACCGAACTTATCGGCAAGCACACTTTTACATTCCGGAACGCGTTCAAGAAGGTTTTCAAGCGTTCTTGCATGACCCCACGCAAGAAGCTTATTCAGATTCTGTATTTTGTCGTAAAAGTTATTGTAAGACTCATTACCGAGCGCAATAACCGAGTATTTACCTTTGAGAATTTTTCGAATTCCGGCAGCCAAAGTTGCTATTTTCTTATCACTTTTAATCGCTTTAGAATCTTTAACGCCGAGCTTTTCAAGAGCAAATTCCATGCTATCATCCACATAAGCGGCACACACACAAAGCGGCCCGAAGAAGTCACCTTTTCCCGACTCATCAATTCCTGCATGAGCAACAAATGGTTCAGATCGCGTTTCTATCAATTCCTCTTCATAACCAAGAGAAGCTATTTTAAGAATCTCCGGTTCAAGTGTGAACATCACAAAATCATGCGTTCCCCTTCCCTGAACTGTCAACTTTCCGCTTTCGTACGAAACAATTGTCGTTTTATTAAACTGAGCTTTCCAGCGGGCATACTGAAGCGGTTTAAACTCCCAGCCCTGTCGCTCTAAAATATCCTGAATCTGATCCGATTGTGCCGATGAAACTTCACAAACATAGGACGTTATCTTTTTCTCTTCTGCCATATTCTAATCTTCTATATTCTTATTTTTTCAGTATTTGAACTATTAACCGCCAAACTGTTTAATCCAAGCTTCAACAAACATATCGAGATCACCGTCAAGAACAGCCGAAGTATTTCCCGTTTCAGCTTGCGTGCGAACGTCTTTCACCATTTGGTAAGGATGCAGAACGTACGAACGGATCTGGCTACCCCACGAGTTCTCCGACTTTTCTCCACGGATTGCATCAGCTTCAGCCTGCTGTTTCTCCTGCTCCAGTTCGAAAAGACGAGCTTTAAGCATGCTCATCGCCGTCGCTCTGTTTTTGTGCTGTGAACGTTGACTCTGGCAAGCCACAGCAACCCCAGTCGCAATATGGGTAATACGGATAGCACTATCAGTCGTATTTACGTGCTGACCACCCGCTCCACTTGCGCGGAACGTATCAACGCGGATATCTTTCTCTTCAACTTCAATATCAATGTCATCACTGATCTCAGGAAAAACATCCACACTACTGAATGATGTGTGTCGGCGCGCATTTGAGTCAAAAGGAGAAATTCGGACCAGACGATGTACACCTTTTTCCGCCTTCAAATAACCGTATGAAAAATCACCGGTCACCTTGATCGTTACACTTTTAACTCCAGCCTCGTCACCCGCCTGATATTCGATGATCTCATCTTTCCAACCACGTTTTTCAAAAAAGCGGCGGTACATACGAAGAAGCATAGCAGCCCAATCGCAGGACTCGGTTCCACCGGCTCCCGCATTGATTGAAAAGTAGGCATTGCTTTTATCAAATTTGCCGGATAAAAAGCTTACCAGTTCCAGCTTATCAAGTTTCTTAATCAGATCTTTCCACGCGCTATCAGCTTCGCCCTGCATATCCGGATCTTCATCGACCAGCTCAAGTATTACCTCAAAATCTTCCACGTCGCCACAGACTTTCTCGAAAGGCTCAATAACGCTCTTCAACGAGCTCAACTCGGCAACGGTCTCCTGCGCCTTTTCAGCATTGTCCCAGAAAGAGCTGTCCGACATCACTGTTTCTATTTCCGCCTTTGCTTCTTTCTTTTCATCTATTTTAAGGAACTTCTTCAGTTGTTCCACACGCGACTCTGCATCCTTACAGCAGGCATTCAGTTCTTCTAGAGTCATACTCGCTCCTTACCAGATTTTTATCAGATTTGTTGTTTATTTAATTCGTCGATAACCTACTACAAAGCCACAAATAAGCAAAAGATTTTATACCCATCTCCTATTGCGTATTTTAACTGAAATGATAAGTTCACTACTTAATTTGAAAACACTAATAAACAGAGAGTTACAATGGGGCAACTGATACTCATTTCAGGAACAGATGATTTTGCTATAAAGAACCAGGCAAAGAAATCAATCATAGAACTCTGCGGTGAAAACCCGGAAGATAATTCAGCGCTTGAGATTATCAAAGGTGACAGCGATGAAATGAAGCCCGATGAGATTCTTTATTCTGTGATTGCCAGCATTCAGACTCCTCCGTTTTTCGATCCTACAAAAGTGATCTGGCTTAAGCACTTCAATAATTTTGAAAAAACTCTTTCCGGCACAGCAAAAGACCGAAAAGGAAAACCGATCGAACAGATCACAAACTATATCAAAGATGGTCTACCGGATGACGTCAGCCTGATTATTGACGGTTCCGGAATCAAAAAATCGACAGCCCTGTTTAAAGCTGTTCAGAAACTCGGACAAACATTTATCTTTGATAAGATAGAACTTACTGATAAAAATTATTCGCAGAACCTGCGTCTGAAAATTCAACAGATCTGCAACCAGGCCAACATTCAAATTGTTCCAAGCGCGATTGACTACCTTATCGAAACAGCGGGAAGCGATACGGGCCGACTACAAAATGAGCTTAATAAAGTGTTCAGCTATATCGGTTCGAATGATAAGATCACACTTAACGACTGCAAAACAATCTGCAGCCACACTCCGGAAGCTCTTAGCTGGGCATTTGCCGACAGCCTCATCGACAGTGACACAACTAAGGCACTTCAGACAATTAACATTCTGATGGAGCAGATGAGAGCAGAAAAAGGTTCAGGCAACCTTGAACTGAGACTTCTGAACAATGCCGTGGGGCGTTATCAGCAAATGCTTTCGGTTAAGACTACAGCAGCCAGATTAAATTTTCCTAATACAACGAACTACAACTCTTTCAAAAGCTTTCTGGATAGAATTCCCGAAAATGTAAAAGAGGCAGAAAAGGATAATCTTCTCCTCACTGGACATCCTTACCGCGCATTTATGCTTTTCGGCAGTGCCATGAAGATTTCCGACCGGAAACTTGCCAATGCAATCACACTTCTGCTTGCGGCGAACAAAGCACTTGTTTCCGGTGGCGGAACACCAAGAATTGTCCTCGAACAACTGGCCATCAAACTGACATCGTAAACACGTCTGAGAAACCAGTTTTATCTGATCACAGCAAAGAGTCATTATTCTAAATAGTATTTACTTCCTGTTGTATCGCGATACTCACCTTCAACAATGTAAATAAGATCTCTTACAACATCTTTTAACTGCTTTGACTGAGCACTCAATTCTTCAGAAGACGCGGCACTCTCTTCAGCCGTAGCAGCATTATTTTGAGTAACAGAATCCATTTGTGAGACGGCACTATTTACATGGTCTATACTGTCAGCCTGCCCTTGGGATGCGGTTGATATTTCATCGACAAGCCCAGTTGTCTGAGTAATACTATCGTTGATTTTCTTGAGCACTTCTGTTACTTCTGACGCGATTGCCACACCGTTACGGGCACTATTCACAGCCTCTTCAATCATTCCTGATGTACCTTTTGCCGCTTCAGCTGAGCGGGATGCAAGAGTACGAACTTCTTCGGCAACAACAGCAAACCCCTTTCCGGCTTCGCCAGCTCTGGCTGCTTCAACTGCAGCATTCAAAGCTAATAAATTTGTCTGGAATGCAATCTCGTCGATTACCTTTATTATCTTTGAAGTTTCGTTCGATGAATGCTCTATCTGCTGTATAGCAGCGTTCATTTGATCCATAGACTTGTTACCGGCTGTAGCGGCGACTCGTGCTTGATCAGATTGTTTTTGCGCCTCTTGTGCATTTTCCGCATTGCGCCTAGTCATCGACGCAATCTCTTTTAAACTTGCCGAGCTCTCTTCCAGACCTGCGGCCTGCTCTGTAGATGACTGTGCCAAAGCTTGTGATGAAGTTGCTATTTGGCCGGAAGCACTATCCACCTGTGTTGAAGCACCAGATAAAGTTTCAATAATCGTATAAAGAGGTTTAGTAATGCCATTGGCGGTAATAACTAGAATTATTAAGGCAATTACAATAAAGACTATACTAATAATAATCATTGTCATGGTACTTGCATTTGCCTCACTCATCTGTTTGTCTGCAGCTGCAGTTACAACCTTCATTGGAACAGTAACTTTTACAGACCATGGAGTTGGAGACGATCCCAGCTTCACCGGCACAAAAACAAACATGTTTTCATCGTCGTTATTAAAATATTGTTTAGCACTTTCTATATGTTTAAGATCTTCTTGAGCTGTTTCGCTGACTTCTGAAATGTTCTTGGTAATATTACTAACATTTTTTGAGTCAGCAACAATTGCCCCCTTATTTGAGAGAAGCTGAATATGAGCCTGGCCTTCATATAATTGCTGTGAACTGACGATCTGCTGTAAAAATTCAAGCTGAAAGTCCGGACCGCATGCTCCGAGGAATACACCATTTGCAATAATTGGAGCCATAATCGTCGTCGCAACATATTTTTTGCCTTCAATATCGAAAGAGTAAGGCTCAGTGATACAGTGTTTTTTTGTCAGTGCAGGTTCACCGTAGTATCCATTTGGATC
>JAUVCU010000338.1 GCA_030590715.1 Lentisphaeria bacterium | reverse complement strand
CGGCTTTTTGGGCTTTAAGTTTTTCTTCCTGTAGTTTAGCCAGGTTCTTGTTCTGTTTGTAGATGTTTTTATTTCTGCTTGAAGCTGTTTTGTTTTTTGTGTTTTTGCGTTCCTTTTTTTCAGCATAGCTCAATGTTAACTCAAGGCTCTGTTTGAACTCTTTGGACCTAGGCGAATTCATGAACTGAATCTCTTTTTCAAGTTTATTAGCGCTATCCTGCAAAAGTCTGAATTGTTGAACTGTTACTTCGTTTTTATCATTTACCCAGGAGCGTAGATTGTCCAGTTTGTTATTGAATTTGGTATCAATTGCCCTCTGTTTTCCTTCTGTAAATCTCATGTAAAAGATTACGCTTATGAATACGATTATAACTGCCAAAGCTATTTTTAGTTTTATTTGCTGGGATTTATTTTCTTCTCTTATTTTGTCTTCAAATTGCTTTTGTTTTTCAGCTTGCTGCTTGCGCTGTTTGACTTTTTCACTTTGAATGTCGTACTCTAGTCTCTTGATTGAGATTGTGTGTACGTTTGGAATCATTTCTGTTGATGGTGCAGTTTTTTGCCTTAGTTGCCAGATTACTTTCAGCAGTTCTTCCATGTCTGTGAATCTTGACTCTGGCGTCTTGCCCATCATTTTTTTAACTAGCGCTGCGACTTTTGGAGTCACATTCTTATTGATTTTGGTGATTTGTGTAGGTACTTCTTTAAAGTGCTGTTTTGCAATTGATCTAATGGTTGAGCCGTCGAATGGGAGCTGGCGTGTCAGAGACTGGTAAAGTGTTATTCCTAAGCTGTAGATGTCGCTTCTTGGTCCCAGTTCTTCTCCTGTAAATTGCTCCGGGCTCATATATGATGGACTGCCGGATATTTCCATGTCTTCGTGCCATTCTGATTTGTTCATGGCAAGGCCGAGGTCGGTTAGTTTAACCAGTCCCTCAGTGGTGATCATTATGTTGTCTGGTTTAACATCCCGGTGGATAAGTTCAGCTTCTTCCCATGCGTAGTAAAGTGCTTCGGCTATCTGCTGAGTTATGTGCAGCGCTTTGTCTATTGTAATTTCTTCTCCCGAAAAAATCATATCCTTAAGGGTTTTGCCGCTGATGTAGTCCATGGCCAGGTAACAGATGTTGTTGTCTTCTCCGACAGCGTATGCTTTTACCAGGTTTGGATGGTTCAGTTTTGCCGCAGCACGCGCTTCTTTTAGAAAGTCGCTAACGCCTTTTGTGTTTGTGTATTCGCTGGAAAGTATTTTTAAGGCGACCTCGCGTCCAAGTGAGACTTGAGTTGCTTTGTATACCGTTGCAAGCGAGCCAGATCCAAGTTTTTCGCCGATGATGAAATCGCCGACTACACATCCTTCTTCAGTGTTCGTCAATGGTAAAACTATATTTTTCTGGCAACTGGGACATTGGCTTTTTGTCCCTAAAAATCTATTTTCTGTTTTTATGATATATGAACAAAATGGACACTGGAAACGCATATTTTTAGGACCTTAAATTAAGTAAGTGTCAGTTGTCTTTGCTAAGTGTGTTTCTTAAACTAAGTCTTAAAGCTATTATAAAAAGTCATGGAAATTGCAAAAAAACAATTTTTATGACTCTTTTTTAAGTAGTGCGGCAAATGCTCCATCGTGCATATTGTTGGGTATAAGAGTCTTTTTGCAAACGCATTTGAATGCAGGGTGCGTATTTAAAAACTCTTGGATCTGAAGTTCGTTTTCTTCGGGTTCAATACTGCAGGTGCTGTAAATCATTGAGCCTGAAGGAGCCAGTGTTTTTGCTGCAGACTCCAAGATGTTTTTTTGTATCTCAATTAATTCGCTTTGATGCTCTTTGGAGAACCGCCATAGTGCATCAGGTCTTTTTCTGATAACTCCGGTATTCGAGCAGGGAACATCAATGATTATTTTATCAATTGAATTTTCAGGGAGCTGTATGTTTGTTGCAGAAGCAACGGTAACGACCTGATCTATTCCGATTCTGTCGAAGTTGTCTTTTGTTAATCGTTGCCTTTTTTCAGAAGCGTCCGATGCTATTAAGCGTGCTCCGTTTAGTTTTTCAGATAGCGCTACTGATTTACCGCCGGGGGCGGAGCAAAGGTCTGCCACTATGTCGCTTGCTTCTATTTCTAGAAGAGAAGGGGCTAGGACGGTTGCGGGGTCCTGAATGTAAATTTTACCTAATTCCAGCCAGTCTGTTTTGAAGATTTCAGCAGGTCTTTTGGCAATGTAAAAGTTGTAATTATCAGCCCAGGCCGGTAAATCCATCTTTACACAGCTTCTGCTCTTGAGTTCTTCTTCCGATATTTCTTTTATTATTCTGAAGGTGAAATCTGCTTCCTGATCCAGTGCTTCTATTACCTGCTTTGCTGATTCTGCGCCTAATGTATAGTTCCAGCGTCTCGTCAGTTCCGGGAATATTTTTTTCTTGTACTTCTTAGAAAGGGAGTTCATGAACTCTACAGGATTAATATTTAAAGCATTTCGCAACACTGCGTTAATGAAGCCCACATGGCGTAGGTGGAAGTTGTATTTAGTGTATTCAACGGCGACATTTGCTGCAGATTCAGCTGCAATACCATTTTGATAGTATGCTTGAGTTAAAGTGATTTGGAGCACTCTTCGTAGTTCCGGATCTAGAATTTCAGTGAGGCTTTTGATTATTTCATCAATAGTCGCCTTATTCCTAAAATAGGTGAATAGAATGCTGGTAACAGTTTTTCTTATGCTGTCATCATCTCTAAGTAAAGTATCCAGATAGTCA
>JAUVCU010000091.1 GCA_030590715.1 Lentisphaeria bacterium | reverse complement strand
GCCATGCCGGTTCAGATTTCTCCAACTCTGAGCAGCCTTATAGTCCAGCTCATCAGACTCCACAGCTCTGTAGATCAAAGATTCCCAATCCATTGGTATTTTTGTCGGCATTACAACATCCTCCATGTCTCAAAAAATAGGATATATATAACTATACCACACACAAAAGAGACACTTCAAGAATAACTGTTTTTTTCACCAATTCCGGGACGTCGGCCCTCCACATCATGGGAATACTCCAAAAATCTGTCAAACATCCACCACTTTGGAGGAACGCGGTCTCCGCGTCCGGAAATAATGACCGACGTATCTTGGTTAATTTCATCAAAACGATGCTCAGTGTGAAAAATATCCACCCCTGCTGAATTAACATAAATACGGCCGCCGGGCTCGTAGCTGCTCCACATCTGTCAAAAACAATCGTCAATCAATTTGCCTTTGACATTAGCAGGAAACTCCTTCGGCCATATTTCATACTGTTCCTCGTTAATTGCCGCAATAGTGTAGTTCTCTACCGGGAACGGACTACTCGGAGAGCCTTTTCTGATATCGATGCATTGTATATTCGGAGCGGTCCAGCTGTCAGGGACGATTTGCCGTTCAAAAGCCACAAGCGTTGAGATGTTGTTGTCTACAATCCAGTCCCATATCTTTGTCAACTGACTCATCGCCGGTAAAACGACGCATTTTAGATGGGAAAACTTGACCATAAACCAGTTCACATCCACAAGTGAAGTAGTTCTCTAGTAAAATCGGCTAGTTTAGAGTCAGGAAGTGCCTGAACCATGTTGCAAATCGGGCTTAGTAAACTATTTTTTCATTCTGCGTCCAGTTAGTTGTTATTTTTGTCTAAGTTACTTAAATATAACTAACTGTGACTCTTTTTCTTTCTGAATAATTGTGTTTTTTGAGGCTAAAAAATACTTTTCGAACAAGCTCTAGTTATTTACCAAGGAGAAAAGCCCGCTTAATAATATTATCACACACAGCTAATCATTGTGATTAGCGAATCCTAATTATAGGAGACATTATAAAGGAAAATGGTGATTTTAATCATTTGTAGAAAGAAAAAAAGCAACTGAGAACAATATCTCAGTTGCTTTGAATTGCAGAAACTAAATTAAGCTCTTTCTAGAGCTCGGTAAGCGATGTCTTTACGGTAGAAAGTATCTGTCCAGTCAATCTTCTCAACAGCGTTGTATACGTTCTTACGCGCTTCAACAATATCTTTACCTTTTGCAGTTACGCCAAGTACGCGACCACCTGTATTAACAATGTTTCCATTCTCAACAGATGTCCCCGCGTGGAATACTTTTGCGCCAGTTGCATCAGCTGCTTCAATTCCGCTAATAGTGTGACCTTTTTCATATGTAGCAGGGTATCCACCAGAAGCCATCACTACACAGATTGCAGTATCGTCAGACCATTGAAGTTCAACTTCATCAAGGCGACCTTCAGCTGTTTTAAGCATTGCATCAGCAAGATCACTCTCTAGACGGTAAAGAACAGCTTGAGTTTCCGGATCACCGAAGCGAACGTTGAATTCAAGGATTTTAATACCTTTTTCAGTAACCATTACACCAGCATAGATAATTCCGCGGAAATAAAGGTCATCTTCCTGGATTCCTTTAAGAAAACGCTGAAGAACCTCTTCGTCAACTTTTGCCATAAGGGCATCGTCGACAACCGGAGCCGGAGAGTAAGCTCCCATTCCACCTGTATTTGGACCGCCATCTCCATCCAGAAGACGCTTATGGTCTTGTGATGACGCTAGAGGCATAATTGTTTTACCATCAGTAAGAGCAAGAATCGATGCTTCTTCTCCGAAAAGGCATTCTTCGATAAGTACGCGGTATCCAGATTCTCCAAATGATCCACTGAAGCACTCTTTAATTCCTGCGATTGCGTCTTCACGGTTAAGAGCAACGAAAACACCTTTTCCTGCTGCAAGACCGTCAGCTTTGATTACGATACCTTTTTCACCAGCTTCAAACTCGGAATTAACATAATCAACTGCAGGCTGCTCTGTTGTAAAAACTTGTGAGCGAGCTGTAGGTATGTTGTGCTTGTTCATGAAATCTTTAGCAAAAGATTTACTTCCTTCAAGTTCAGCTCCAGCTTTAGCTGGTCCGAATACTTTCAGTCCACGTTCGTTGAAAACGTCAACGATTCCAGCACAAAGAGGAACTTCCGGTCCGACAACAGTCAGTCCGATCTCTTTTGCTTCTGCAAAGTCAGCAAGTTTGTCTAGCTCTGAAACACCAATATTCACACACTCAACATCAAGTGCAATACCCGCATTTCCCGGAGCACAAAATACTTTCTCTACTGATTCACTTTGAGCGAGTTTCCAGCTTATTGTGTGCTCTCGTCCTCCGCTTCCAACTACTAAAACTTTCATCTAAAATTTCCCGTTTATTCTTATTTATATTATTTATCTTTCATAATCTTATCAATTTGAATCAAAAAGAGATAAACTTATACTATATGTCTTTAAATTAAACTGGTGAATGAGGAAAAAGTTATGTTTAGACAATTACGCAAATATCGTATTATCTCCTCAGCTGAACACATTGATATTGACGAAGCACTTCATATTGCGGAAGCACTTGCAGAAGCGGGACTTCCAGTTATGGAAATAGCCTATAAAAACCATCAGGACGCACTGATAATACGCGCTGTACTGGAGCGTTTTCCCGAATTCATTATCGGGGCTGGAGGCATACTCAATGCAGACCTACTTATGCGGGCTTGCGAGGTGGGAGCATGCTTTGCCTCATCACCAGGAGTGAAAGTCGAAATCATCCAGGAAGCGCTGAAACATAACATTGAATACGCAGCGGGAGTCTGCACTCCTACCGATATAGAAACCGCAATTACATCCGGGATTACAAACCTTAAATTTTTCCCGGCACAGTTTTTCGGGGGAGCTCCTTTGCTTGTTGAATTGCTTAAACCATTTGCACACCTAAATTTAGACGTGATCGCCAAAGGTGGAATTACAGAGGAAGTACTGAGAGATTATCTAAGAGTTCCCCAAGTGGCTGCCGTCTCATGCCCGTGGATTGTAAAAGATGTGGATGTTCAATACAAAAACTGGGCAAAAATAACAGAAGCAGCTATAAAAGTTCGTGAATTAACACAAGAAAAAGAAACAGTATACTTTAGGAAATAAAATTAGATGTGTGATAAATTGATGCAAAAAGAAGCCGTAAGCATATTTTCCGGCGATAGTTATAAAACACCGAAATCAACAAAAAGATTCTTATTTGACCGACTTCTTTTCGGGTCACGATGGGCTTTTTATATTAAAAATTTTATCGTTTACTACAGGACAGGCCAATGCGGGAAAAAAGGTAAACTTGATACAGTGGCTCAGGCATACTACTCTCGTCAAAACATGAAAGTTGCCGAAGGATGTGGAGCCCGCATCTCTGTTTCCGGTATGAATAATATTGATAAGGTTGAAGGGCCTGTCGTTTTTATCGGCAACCACATGAGCTTACTCGAAACTGCTGTTATGTCATCTTTTATATCTTGCCGCAAACCGGCTATTTTTGTGGTCAAAGAAAAACTGTTCAATATTCCTTTTTTCGGAAACATCATGCGCGGAATGGGAAATATCGGAGTCGCACGTGAAAACCCGAGAGAAGACTTCAAAAAAGTTATTTCCGAAGGTAAGAAAAAACTCGAAGCCGGTGAATCTATAATTATTTACCCTCAGTCAACGCGTTCGGCACAATTTGACCCTTCCCAATTTAATTCGATAGGAGTAAAATTAGCTAAAGGTGCTGGCGTTCCAGTTATACCGGTCGCCCTTAAAACTGATTTCCTTGAAAATGGGAAAAAGTTCAAGGATTTAGGCCCGATCAACAAAGATAAAGAAGTGCATTTCGAATTTGCAGAAGCGATTGAAGTTACAGGAAACGGTAAAGAAGCTCAAAACACTATTGTGGAGTTTATAACAAGCCGCCTGGAGAAATGGGGCAAATAAACCAATAAGGGGTTTGCGGTGGTCAGCTTTATAAAAAAAATTGTTGACATGTTTAACGGCGATGAAGAAAAACTATCCCCAAGCCCTAAATTGCCCTCAAGCAGAGCTTCCGAAAAACCTAAACCGCGAGCGCGTTCTGCAGCAGGGCGTGCGCTTCAGGCAGCTAAAGACTCGGGGGATTACTCCGCTTACTGGTGGTGCAGTGAATGCACCTCCTCGGATGTAGCCCACCCTCTTGAAGAAATCGATGATGAATGGGTCTTTGATGAGCTCAACAAGCAGATCCAAAATAATCAATTCCCGGTTATCGAGATTTCACAAAACGAACTTCAAGTTATTGAATTACTCAACAATGACGATTTCGATTTTGCTGAGGTTGCCTATCTTATAAATAAAAGTCCGGCAATGGCGGGCGAATTTATAGCCTTGGTCAATTCATCTGTATGCGGCCGTGGAGTGAGAATAAATGACCTCCGAACTGCCTTACCAAGGCTCGGACGCGACAGTGTCAGAGCAATGCTCTACCTGTACTCCTGCAAAATAAACGCTTCCACCTCAAAAGAACTTCAAGCAATGGCAACATCTATCGTCAATCACAGCTATGCCACGGCAATTATTGCCTCTTATTTAAGCCAGCGTTATTTCCACGATCCTGACACCGCTTTTCTGGCCGGACTTCTTCATGACGTGGGTAAGCTCGGTATTTTAACGTCGATTTCGGAATATTCAGAACTACAGATTAAGACAAAAGAGGCTCCATGCGAAGAGACATTCGGCAGAACATTTCCTGAATTCCATGCTGTTGTAGGCTCCTTCCTTGCAAAAAAGTGGAATATTGATGACCTAGTAATAAGTGCCATCGAGCATCATCACGACTTCTTCGAGTGTGGTTTCGACATTGATGAACAGGAACACTACATGCTCTCTGCACTCATTAATCTAAGCGATGCGATTGCCTGTATTTTAGGTAAAGGGAGAAATTATGGAGAAATAAATATCTTTGATCTGGTTTCTACCAGTGAATTAAATATTGACCTTGATGAGGAAACATTAAAATTCCTCGATGAAATTCCTGCCATCATCGAGAATAATTTTTAACACAACCGTCCGCGTTAAAACGTTAGTAAATATACTCGTCAATGATTTTTCGTATTACGAGAAAACCAATGATAGAACCGATTAAACTGGTAAAAAGCTGAGTAAAAATACCTCCGCCGAAATAACCTCCAGCCCAACCACCTAAAAGACTTCCACCGATAATTCCGACCGTTACAAGAAACTTTTCCATTCAGACGTCCTAATTAATTATAATTCTGGGTAAATCTTTCTGTTATGTTACAATGTATAGTTTGTTGCCGGTTTCAGATTTGTCAAGATTGTTTTGAATCACCACACCCTTCAGCCAGCATTTCAAACTTACTAAACCATTTGTTTCAGACTCTGATAATCTGTCTTTCCGGTTCCGAGAAGCGGAATTGCTTCAATAGAGCGAAGCTCATTAATTTTGCTCAAAGCACTGAATCCCGCTGTTTTCACTTCCTGATTCACTTCCTCTAATGAGATATCAAGTGAAGTGAACAAAACAAGGACAGGCCTTACATTTTCCTGCTCAATTGCATGCAGAGCAACAACAGGGCCTTCTTCAGTCGCCGGCCATTTTTTGTCCAATGCCGTTTCAATTGCAGGCAGACTGATCATCTCGCCACCGACTTTCACAAAACGTTTCATCCGTCCCGAAATAGTCAGATAGTTATCTTCACATAAAAATCCGAGGTCTCCGGTGATATACCATTTTTTCCCATTGATCTCGGTAAATGGATCAACCGGATAGTTCAAATACCCGTTAAAAACATTTGGTCCGTAGACCAGGATCAGCCCGCGTTCTCCCGCGGGAAGTTCCTCGTGTGACTCAGGATCGACAATCATCACCTCAACGCCCGGCATAGGCTGCCCCACACCTTTCAACGGAGCTCCTGGTCGGTTGCACGTGATTACCGGAGAACACTCCGTAATACCGTACCCTTCAAAAATCTGTGCACCCGTACCTAAATTGTCAATTGCATCAAATAATTGCTGCGGCACTTTTTCAGCTCCGGCAATGATACCCCTGATTTTCCCGATCTGATCAAGCGTCGCTGATTTAAAAATCGTGTTGATAAACGAAGGCGTTCCCGCCATCAAAGTTACGTTCCATTTTTCACAGCCGGAAGCAATCCGGCTTCCTTCCGTCGGATTAGGATAATAAGCAGCTCTCAAACCGGTTGTCAATGGCAGCATTGTCGCAACAGTAAAACCGAACGAGTGAAACGGCGGTAGAAAACCATACATCGTATCGCTCGTTTTATAGTTCATAAGTGTTGTCGGCCCGACAAGATTCGACAGAATGTTTTTATGACTTAGCGGCACCCCTTTCGGTTTCGATTCCGAACCACTAGTAAATAGAATGACCGCAGTGTTTTCCTCTGTCA
>JAUVCU010000082.1 GCA_030590715.1 Lentisphaeria bacterium | reverse complement strand
CTTAAACTTCAAAAGTCAAATGGACATTTTATGTCCACACCCTAAATTAGGGTATAATATCATTTATTTTAATACAGGACAAAAGATGCCGACAAACAAAAAGCAGCTTAAAAGAATGGTCCGTTTTGTGGCCGCACTGCGAAAAGAGCAGTATCCGAACAGAACTAGTTTTGTAAAAAAGCTGAAAAACTATGATCTTGAGAATAACGAAAATATAGCCTGTTCCGAAAAAACTATTCAACGTGACATTAAGGCTCTGATAGATGAATTTGGTGCTCCAATAGAATACGATCAGGAAAATAGAGGGTATTACCTGACCAGATCCGACTGGTCGTTTCACTGTCCTTCTTTTCAAGATAATGAACTACTTGCACTTGCTATCGGTTCATGTGTGGCCCAGAAGATCTTCCCAGCCCCAATCAGTTCCAATATTGAAGAAGCATTCAATTATCAGCTGACCGAGAACAATTACGACGGAGGGTTTGACCACTTGTCACAGATGATGGTTTCGTCAGGACTTAATGTTACGATCCCACCTGATATCTTCAATACCGTTTATAATGCCTGGAAAGACAGGAATTGTCTTAAAATAAAATACTCACCGGCAAAAGGTGAGACCTCAGAGAGAATTATTGAACCTCAGATCCTTGCGTTTCACGGCAGAGCCTGGATTGCCAAGTCCTATTGTCACACAAAGAAAGCAGCAAGAAACTTTGCTATACACAGGATTCTAGAAGCGGAAGCGCTAGAAGAAAAGTTCAAATACAAAAAAGAGTTCTCCAATGATGTAGAGACAGGAAGCCTATACAATTTTGAAGTCATAAAAGACGTAAAGCTACAATGTGATGGATCTGTGTTGACGTATATTACAGAGCAACCTCTTCACAAAGACCAAACCATACGAAACCTCGAAAATGGTTTTGAGCTGGAAATACCAGAGATAATGGAAGAGGAACTAGTGCGCTGGGTTATGGCACAAGCTGGTTACGCTACAGTTATTCGTCCCCTGTCAATAAGAGAAAGAATTGCTGATAATGCCAGAAGAATGCTAGCAAACCACTCTACATAAAAGTTACTTATCAGATGACTTTTGATAAAGGTAAATATCGAAAGTCATTTTTCTCTTACGACCTTTTGTCGATAATTTTTTAATAAATTCAAGGCCGAGTTCTTTCTGAATCTGTTTCACTGATTCATTAAATCCCACAGCCGTTTCATTAATCACAAAATACATCAATTCAGGCAAATCTCCACGGCTCTTCCATGTCTTAAAATACTTTAACTTGTCTACAGAATAACGCAGTTCAGTACTTCCCGCATAATAAGCCTTTCTTCGGGCATCGTCATCGGCAATGACAGCAAATGACCTACCGGCGGAATGATTACAAAGAAACTCCCCGAGCTGCCTGTAAGGGGCTTTATCGGTTCTATACCACATAGCTTTTGATCCGAACGCGAAGAGTATAAAAAGAATAAAAACGGTCATTATCTTTCTGGAATCATATTTTTTACTTTTAGACTCCAAAAAGGCGCTAATTACAGGAAAGCCTGCCACTCCAACTGCTGTCACCAGGACCGCTAAAGGCGCAAAATACCGTTTTGACAAATCAATCACAGATGCAAAGTGCAGAACGCCTCTCATACTAACGGCAATGCAGAACACAAACAAAAGCGACCACAGCTGATTCATCGCCTCCTTCTTTATAGCGAATAACGAAACAATTAAAAGAAGAAATGGTAGGATTCCAATTCCTTTTGAAATATTTCCAAACAATTCCTGCCACAGTTCTAAGGATACCAGATTATTCCCCATATTTCTTCCCCTCCATAATGCTTCCTAGAATAGGCTGGAGTGTTTTGTCTATTGGAGACCAATCTGAACACGTCCCGCTCAATAGGCTTTTCGTCCAAAGCGTAAGTGTAAAAAACATGACTGTTACAGTGCAATATTTTGCGGCAAAAAGAGAGAATGACCTAATGGTTAACTGTTTAGAGAAAAACAATACAAATACAATACCAGCAGGAAAAATAAGAAGTTCAGTTCCTTCCCTTCGGGTCATTACGGCAAATGCCGAAACGACCGCATACGCCAGCCATAAAATAATCTTCTTGGAGTCTACCATATGAACCAGCAGGGCAATAGCTACAGCAAACAATGGAATATAAAGACTGTCTCTTAGCCTTTCCACAGAATACCTGACCAAAATAGGGTGAGCACAAAGAATAACACCAGCCAAAACAGCAATTTCTTTACGTTTAAAGAGTTTCATACAGATATTGTAACCGCAAAGAGAAACAACGCTTCCAGCAGTCACACCGATAACAGTTCCTGTCATTTCCGGGGATAAGCCCAGATAATCACCACAGCGCAACAAATACGGCCACAAAGGAGGAATCCAGCGCTGCACTTTGAATGCAGCGTCAGCACCTTTTCCAATCCATTCATTCGCCATAGTTACATAAAGAACAGCATCCGGGGTAATATCATTATACAGAAGAGACCTTACGGTTCTGATGAACAAGCCGATCAAGAATAAACTATAGCAGTGTTGCTTAGCTGATCCGTTGTAAATGAAATTTTCTATTTTTAAAAGCATTATTGTGAGCAATCCCCATAAGTGAAACAGAATATGCAGCCTTCAACTTTTTTAGTTTAAATTGCTGCATAAAAGATAGTATTGGTGGCAAGAAAAATAGCGCATTTACCCATTATTTAAAGATGTAAACGCGGCTTATTAAAAAATATACACCGACATATTTAGAAAGTATGGTAAATCTACTCTGTACCGGAGAGATCAATTCCTTTTAAGGACTTAAGAAGTAGCCCTAATCCACCGATTGCAAGAATAAGAATTACGATAAGGTCAAATGCAGTCATCTGCTTAAAAGTAAAATTGATATTGCTGATCACGCCGAATATAAGAGCGGAGATAGACCCTATGCTAAGCAGCCAGCCGAGAATATTTCTGCCGTTGTAAAAAATCAGTCCGATACCAAAAATGAAAGGAACCAGCACCATTCCACCAGTTATATTCCATTGATGTCCAAACGAACGGAAACCGTGGATAGAAGATCCCATCCCGAACCTATAATTAACACTTATTGCATTAAGAAGCATATAAAAACCGGAACACATCATTATAAATCCAATAAAAAACTGTCCCAATCCACCAGGACTTCCACCCGCACCTTCAATCTTCTTCATATCAATATCCTTTATTTTCCAGCAAGTACGTTTCAAGCAATAAACTCTTAGGCTCAAATCTCATATTTATCATGTAAAAACTTATCGTAAAGCAATAGCAGATGTTTTAATTAAGTATGCTTTTGATACATGCCTCCGTACCACACACACTTAACTCATACATAGCAATACTCTATTTTTTTCTACGATATCTTGGCTTTTCAGATTTAGTTTCCACTTCAACTTCTGGTTCAGTTTCTACTTCTGCCTCAACTACTTCACTACGGAAATTAAAATTAGTTGTATTTCTTTCGTTCCACCACGCATGTGACAGGTCAAAGAAGTCAATTGTATTGTCAATTTTAGGAATTGATAGAACATCGATCGGATAAACGTAGTTGATACCAACCTTCGTATTTTTCTCAACCGAAAATTCAGCACCGTTTTCATCGGCGATACGCCCTTCAATCTGCACATTAGCTCGGGTCGCATGAAGGAACGGTCGTCCGAATCGGTATAGTTCCACAGGAACCTGAGAATGTTTAACAAGACCGATGTACTGATCTTCCTCAAGTTCAAGCCACGCCTGAACTCTCGAGAACCCACGTTCTTTAAGGGCAACAGTCGCCAGTGAATTTGATACAGGAAGCGGGTATGACGTTACTTTAAGGATATCATCGTATTTCTTTAGCAGTTCGATCTGGTATAGAGATGTCACACGAAAGCGCCTGATTCCAAGAGCATACGCTTCTTTAATGCGTCGCTCAAGCTCAGGGATTCGTTCTTCACGGCAGTAATGCGGCAGTGAGACCTCATCGGTTTTCTTATTACATTCAAATACCGACTTGACGATCAAAGTATATTTCTTCTTAGGTTCATTACCCTTTGGAACAACCAGACATGATTCTTTTTCACCAGATGCATCTGCAGGTTCCAGCTCTTTGTACTCTTTTACGAATGCAGAAAGTCGTACCTTTCCGATCGGCTTTGGATCCGCAATATTCATCTGCTCTACAGCCCATTGCCAAAAAGCGCGACGTTCTTTTTTAAGCGTTCCGGCAGGGAGAAATAGTTCTCTTTTTATTTTTGCAGTCAGTTTCCCCAACTTATATTTGGCATCTCCTGATTCAGAGAAGCTTTTAACAAGTGTATCTTGATCCAAAGCGCGCTTCTGAGCCGGTTCAATTGGGATCTCACTATTCCACACCGGTTGATCCGGGTGTGACAACAGTTTAATAGATATACCGTTCGGGAAAACACCAACCTCAAGATCGATTTCCATTCCTTTGGTGTAGAACGGTAAAGCCTCGATCATCGCCGTTCTATCCTTCATTACAGAACCGACTTTATAAACAGTTCCATCTTTAGGCACAACTTTGTCATATGTAATAAATACACGCTCACCTTTACGAACGGTAAGTGTCGGCTTTCTTTCTGAGGACATTTTAGTGATTGTAAGCGTATCTGTTATTTCTCCGGATGGAGCAATTATACTGATTCGGTCACCTTTCTGAATACGTCTTGTGACTTCAATAGCAAAACCTTTTTCGTTACTCTGAACCACATTACCACATAGCTGTCCAGGCAGTGTCAGGTTATCATATTGGATCAGCGATCCCATATCTTCTTCAGTAAGGAAACCGTGAGACCATTTGCGACCAAGAGACGTAGTCAGTACATCTTTTGCTACTTTTAGAGTTTTGCTAACTTCTTCAGGTGCTGCGTCAAGCATCATGCGGTACGCTTTAACCACATTCTGCACATAGTCAGCGCTCTTCATACGCCCTTCAATCTTGAATGAAGTTATACCCAACTTGCATAATTTCGGAATAATATCCAACGCATACATATCGCTGGCAGAGAAAAAGAAACCACTCTTTTTCTCTTTGTTTTCTTTCCCGTGAAAACGGCGGCGGTAAACCTGATCATTACTACCCAGATTTCCTTCCGGCTCACCAACCCATGAAGACCAGATACTGTTTCCGGAAAGACATGAAGTAATAGATCCATGTATAAAAATTTCGATCTCAAGAGGAGATTTTTTAAGCATCAGTTCAAGTTCATTAAGAGTCACTTCCTGAGCAAGACTTACACGATCCATTCCCAACGACTTTGCCTGTTCGATTCCGGCACTGTTGTGAATAGCCATCTGTGTCGATGCATGCAGACGAACATTCGGCATCATTTTGCGCACCAGTCGTGCAACACCAAGATCCTGTACGATTACCGCATCAGGATCAAGTTCAGACAGCCTTGAAAGGCTCTTAGCAACTTTTTGAAGCTCATTTTCAGCAACAACAGAGTTCATCGTAACATAGAACTTCTTACCGTGCTGTTTCGCATAAGCTGATAGTTTCGACATCTCATCAATTGAGAAGTTTGTTCCTTGTGAACATACATTGAATCGCTTCAGCCCTGCATATACCGCATCTGCCCCGGCTTCGTATGCCGTAATGGCGCATTCAAGTGTTCCTGCCGGTGCTAATAGCTCCGGCTTCGTATATGATGGTTTTACCATAATTAATTATTCTCCTAATTTTCGGGTAATATCGTGTGTTATTACTCGTTGTAAAGCGTTGAATTCTTCTCCTTTACAAAAAGATTCGTACCGACCGAGTCATTACATCTCAAGCACATAAAAAAAGAGCCCGATACGCCAGTTGAACAAAGTGTATCGGGCCCGAAATATTCAGAGTTATTTCAGAACGTGGTTCAGGTTAAACTCAGTTGTATTTTGCTCATTCCACAATGCGTGGGTCAGGTCATAGAAATCAACGGTGTTTTCCATTTTCGGAATGGAAAGAACTTCCACCGGATAAATATAGTTAATCCCCATTGTCTTATTATTTTCTACGGTAAATGCCATGCCACGGTTGTCGGCTATTTTACCTTCCACATGCACATCCGCACGGGTAGCGTAAATAGAAGGTCGCCCGTAACGGTATATTTCAACCGGCAGCTGAGAACGGTTGATAAAATCCTTAAATTGATCTTCTTCAAGCTCAAGGCACGCCTGAACTCTCGAAAATCCGTAGTCCTTCAGTTCGCGTGTCGCCACCGAATTCAGAATAGGGAACGGATACGCACTCACTTTCACAATGTCTTTATACTTTTTAAGCATCTCGATCTGGAACAATGACGTCACACGGAAACGGCGGATTCCAAGGTCGTACGACTCCTGAATTCTTCGTGCCAGCTGTTCAAGACGATCTTCACGACAGAAATGCGGTAATGAAACCTCATCGGTCTTCTTGTCACATTCAAAAACTGATTTGACGATCGCTGCATTTTTCTTCTTCGGCTGTTCTCCTTTTGGAGTAACCATACAGAATTCTTTTTCTTGAGATGCATCAGCGGGCTTCGAGTTCTCGTACTCTTGCAGAAATTCATTAAGAAGACTCACCACTTTTGGAGCATGCTCAATATTTCCAAGCTGTTCTGCAGCCCATGTCCAGAAAGCACGACGCTCTTTTTTCAGCGTTCCTGCAGGAAGGAACAGTTTACCTTTGATCTTCGCACTCAACTTACCAAGCTTATATTCCGGATTAGCTGTTTCCTCAAAACTTTTAATCAGAGCCTCTTCATCCAGTGCTCTCTTCTGAGCCGGTTCTATTGTCAATTCGCTCTTCCAAACCGGTTTATCCGGATGTGACAATAGTCTTACCGATATTCCGTTAGGGAAAACACCGACATCAAGATCGATTCC
>JAUVCU010000019.1 GCA_030590715.1 Lentisphaeria bacterium | reverse complement strand
GCTGCGAGTAACTCTCTAAGTGCTTGTTCAATTTCCGGATGAAGAAATTCAAAGCCGGACTCCTGAAGTTTAGCAGGGAGAACCATTGCTCCTTTCAACAACACCTCATCTGCGAGCTCACCAATCATAATTTTAGCAGCTAGTCTCGGCATTTTGAGGAATGTCGGGCGAGTAATAACTCTCCCCAAAGCTTTAGTAAATTCTTTATTCGAGACAGGATTTGGAGCTGTGACATTTACGGGCCCGGTTAAAGTTTCATTTTCAAGAATAAACTTTATACCACGAACCACATCGACAATAGAAATCCAACTGAAGCCCTGTGCTCCATCACCTATAACTCCACCAGCACCAAATTTGAAAGGTTTCAGCATTTTTTTAAGAGCACCACCTTCAGGAGATAAAACAACTCCAAAGCGGGTATTAACAACTCGCACGCCTCGCTCCTTCAGAGGATAAGTAGCTCGCTCCCATCCATCGCAAACTCCTGCAAGAAAGCCAGAACCGACATGGTCTTTTTCGGTAATAGCAATTTCTGGACGGTCCCCATAGAATCCGGTAGCGGAAGCACAAATAAAAACTTTAGGAAGAAGAGAGTTATCGATCAGATATTTAACAAGGAGAGATGTTCCCTGAATACGGCTGTTTTTTATCTTTTCTTTTTTTTGATTTGTCCATCGCCCGCCGGCAAGATTTTCGCCGGCAAGATGGATAATAGCATCAAATGGACCGTATTTTCCAAAATCAATAAAACCATTTTCTGGGTTCCAGCAAGGAGATGGTATACTATCACCTCCCCTTGCCAGAGTAAGAACTTCATTGCCGGAAAAAATTAAGGATTCAGATAAAGCAGAACCAATTAAACCGGTTGAACCTGAGATTAATATTTTCATAAATGACTCTAACCTTAATGATCAAATTAAGTTTCAGGTTCAAATTATATCAAAAAACAAAAGATATGTTCAATTCCAAAGTACTAGTCTTTAGAATCTTCGATCTCTTTATCAACCTGCTTAAGAAACTCTTCCTTCTCAATTCTATTATAAGATTTGCCATTAATAGTCGCTACAGGTGCAGAAGCACAGTTACCCTGACAAAGGCTCTTTTTAATGCAGATCTTACCATCACTGCTGACTTCGTTTTCGATATTAAGGTGTTTACAAACATCATCATAAATATCATATGATCCACGTTGATAACAAACAGGACCGCCACAAACATTAACCCTTACCTGCTGCTTTACTTCTTTTGTAAAATAAGGATGTTCATCAATCGCCGCTTGGACAACCTCCTCACTCATTTCCAAAGTATATGCAATATCTTTGATAGCTTGAGCGGGGATAAAACTGAATAATTCCTGACATTTATTTAAAGTCGGTATAAGTAGAGCTTCAGGGCTCACCGGCATCTCAAGATCTATACCATTCAGATATTGAGAAAACTGACCGTAACCTTCCAACTCATTGATTATAGAAAACATATTTTATAACTCCTGAATTTAAGTTTTACACAATTTATATTATGAACTCAAAAAGGAAATAATAAAGAGCACGATCTGATTTCTACCGCGATTTAATCTCATTAATAAATTAGAAGTGAGTTATATATGCTAAAAAAATAAACCCATGTATAAGAATTATACATGGGTTTATTAAGAACTTTGATTGTATCAGGCATTAATACCTGTAAAAACGCTCACCTTCTTTACACAGGCCAAACTTTTCCCGTGCTACTTTTTCAATGGCTGAAGGATCATGCCCAAGATCATAAACAAGTTTATTCAACGTTACACATTCGCTATTGATAGCTATCAATTGCTGATCGAGTTCTCGAGCCTGCGCTTTCATTTTCAAATATTTACTGTGATGAGGGTAAACCAAAAACTTGAATGCACTAATCATAGCAATCACCATCGCTATAACTATAACAAACGCTTTATATTTACCCAGTTTCATTTTCATCACTTTATTAAATTATTTACACTTGATTTTACTATACCTTTAATGTCATCAAAAATGCAATGTTATTTTCAATTTTATCAAGCTTTCCTTTGATCAAATTAATAGCTTCATGCGGAGGGACACCGTGCATAGCTTTTCTCAGAGTCCACATACGCTGAAGTTCCTCTGGATGAACCAGAAGATCTTCTTTTCGAGTTCCACTCTTTTCGATATTTACAGCAGGGTAAACACGCTTGTCTGAAACCGAACGGTCAAGGTTAAGCTCCATATTACCTGTACCTTTGAATTCCTCAAAGATAACCTCGTCCATTTTACTTCCAGTCTCAATAAGAGCTGTCGCCAAAATAGTAAGACTTCCACCCTCTTCAATATTTCGAGCAGCACCGAAGAAGCGTTTTGGTTTGTGAAGAGCATTTGCATCAACACCACCGGAAAGAATCTTACCACTGTGTGGCTGAACTGTGTTATATGCACGGGCAAGGCGAGTAATACTATCTAGTAGAATCACAACATCCTTACCGTATTCTACAAGTCGCTTTGCTTTCTCAATTACCATTTCAGCAACCTGAACATGACGCTCTGGCGGCTCATCAAATGTTGAGCTGACAACTTCGCCCTTAACAGAACGCTGCATATCTGTAACCTCTTCGGGACGCTCATCAATAAGAAGAATAATAAGCTCTACTTCAGGGTTATTTGTGGATATACTATTTGCAATCTGCTGCATAAGAACAGTTTTACCCGTACGTGGTGGCGCAACAATAAGTCCGCGCTGTCCCTTACCAATTGGAGTTGTAAGGTCTATAATTCTTGTTGAAAAATCTTTAGGATCATTTTCAAGAATCAAACGCTCTGTTGGGAACAGAGGTGTAAGACTTTTAAATGGAATAGTCTGCTTCTTTTTTTCAGGAGAATCCTTGTTAATTGATTCAACTTTGAGCATTGCGAAGAAACGCTCTTTTTCGCGGGGAGATCGAATCTGTCCGGCAACAAAATCACCAGTTTTAAGAGAGAATCGTCGAATTTGAGATGGGCTCACATAAATATCTTCGGTACTCGGAGTATAGCTGTATTCAGCGGAGCGAAGGAAACCGAAACCGTCAGGAAGAATTTCAAGGTATCCACTTCCGTACATAGATCCACTTTTTTCAGCATTGGCTTTAAGAATCTCAAAAATAAGGCTGGATTTCTCAAGAGCACCAACACCTTCAACATTAAGTTCTTGTCCCATTTTATTGAGGTCACCCATAGTCTTTTGTTGAAGCTCTGAGATATTCAGACTAGGTGCAGGTTTGTCTCTGTGCTGTTCTTTCTTACCCTTGTGCCCATGTTTTTTATTGCGGTTATCACCGTAACCAGCTTTTTTATTATGATAGCGCTCTTTTTTGTCCGATGAGTGATCTGAAGGTTTCGAATTGTCACCAGATTCTTCTGAGGGTTTACTATCAACAGCAGGCTCTTGAGTCGGAGCACTTGCTTCAAGATTAGGTTGTACTTTCGCGACTTCTTCGGCAGGTTTAACTTCTTCTGTAGTTTGAACCTCTTTTTCTGCAGTTTTCTTTGGAGAAGCTTTCTTTGGCGCCGCTTTTTTAGCTGGAGCCTTTTTTGCAGGCGCTTTTTTTGCGGCTGGCTTCTTTACTTTTTTGGGAGCTTCTTCTGTTGCTACTTTAGTAGCGGCCACTTTAGGCTCCGCATTTTCGTCCTGGATTTCTTTGCTTTCAGCATCCATTAATTTGACTCCTTAGTTTTATATCTAAACTTTCAATCTGTTTATTTAAATGTTTAATATTGCCGGAATTGATTAATCCGTAATCGGCTAGCTCCAATTTCTTGTCCGAGCTAAGCTGACTTTCCAGCCTTCGGGTAATTTCTTTCTGATTCCAGCCCCTTTCGACGAGCCTTGAGAATTGAATTTCTTTATTTGTCCATATACTTACGACAACATCAAAATGCTTATCCCACTCTGCCTCAAAAAGCAAAGGCACATCAAAGATCACTTCATTCTCATTGCCGATCTTCTTTTCTGCTCTATCCATTATAAGAGGGTGAAAAACACTGTTTAACCACTGCAGTTCAACTTCATCTTCAAAAACAATTTGAGCTATTTTTTTACGGTCTATCTCTCCATCAACGCTTAAAACATTCTCGGTTCCCCACCTATCTCCGAATAAGTCCATAAGTAACTCAGGCTCTTTTTCGTAAATTTCATGGCAAATCTGATCAGCATCAATGACTTTCCAGCCTAATTCATGCAACATTTTAAGAGCTGTACTTTTACCGCAGCCCACACCACCTGTTAGTGCTATTTTCATTAGATTAGTGCTTTTGTGATATGATAAGAATTCTTGATTCTGTCATTATTAGGATTGTTTTTTGAGATATAAATAAAATTCGAAAAATAAATTAAATATACAACTATTAAATTTGTTCGATAAAGATGAAGATTCTTATGAGGTAAAGAGTCCATAAGTACGGTGACTTCTTTCATTTCTAAAGTTCAATATTGCTGTATGTTAAGTATTTACAAGATGATTTTATACTATTATGAAAAAAAGAGAAGTACTAAAACATGACAAACACACACTCAATCAACAAAAAAGAAAAGATATCAGATGGCTCGTGGTTAGAACTTAATAATTTAACCTATAAAGATAGCAATGGAGTCCTAAGAAATTGGGAATCGGCAGACAGGAAAAAGTTCAATGGAGCTGTTGCTGTAATAGCAACACTGCAGCCGTCTAACAGATTAATACTTGTGCGTCAGTTTCGTCCGCCGGCAAATGAATTTGTCCTCGAATTTCCTGCAGGACTTATTGATGAAGGTGAAACAGCTGAAAAAACGGCCTTAAGAGAACTTTTGGAAGAAACAGGTTACACCGGAGCAATAAACTTTATAACCCCGCCAACTTACAGCTCTCCAGGGCTTACAAGTGAAAATGTAAATATTGCTATCGTAACAATTGATGAAAATCTAGCAGAGAATCAAAATGTAAAACAACAGCTGGAAGTTGGAGAAGAAATAGAAACAATAACAGTAAAAAAAGAAGATCTTGAAGCTTACATAACAGAATCAGTTAAAAGTGGATATTGCGTAGACTCTAAACTGGCCAGTTACCTACAAGGGATAATCGCAAGTAAATAATGACATTATTATTTTTAATAAGTTAATGAACTAAGCGTTGGCAGACTCAGGAAGGAATATATAAACGTCTGTACCAACGCCTTTTTCACTGTCGACCTGAATCCATCCTTTATGGTTACTGGCAATACCATAAGCCATCGATAACCCCATCCCGGTTCCTTCCCCAAATCTCTTAGTCGTGAAAAACGGCTCAAAGATTCTATCAAGTGCTACTTTATCAATACCGACACCAGTATCAGAGACCTTGACACACAAGTATTTCTTTGCAAGATCAATATTCGGAGGAGGACATAGTACCAAATTCAACTCACATGCTCTAATCACAGAAAGGTCTAGTTTATTCTCACCACCCTCTTTCGCTTCAATTGCATGAACGGCATTGATAAGTATGCTCAAAACAACCTGTTGAAGCTGAACATAATCACCTTTTACGACAGGATTATCATCTGAGCATGATAAAGAAAAGTTTAACCCCTCGTAATTATTGGGCATAAACAGATCAACGGTCTTATTAATCAGAGAATTTAATTCTACCTGAATTTCTTTGTACTTCCCTTTTCTTGCAAAGCCGAGTAACTGCTGCGTCAATACACTAGCCATATCTGTAATACTCAAGATCTTATCCAAATGCCTAACGACATCCTCATCATCGACATCGTGCATGTACTTTATCAAATCCAAATGCCCTTGGATTGCATGAAGGTAGTTATTAAAGTCATGAGCAACACCACCGGCAAGCTTACCAATAGATTCAAGCC
The DNA here is from genome assembly GCA_030590715.1 of Lentisphaeria bacterium. Taxonomy (GTDB): domain Bacteria; phylum Verrucomicrobiota; class Lentisphaeria; order Victivallales; family JAUVCU01; genus JAUVCU01. Next base: position 6,090 of record JAUVCU010000019.1, on the reverse strand, counting down.
TCTGTGTATGACCAAGCATCTCACTCAACTCATTCTGCTCTTCAGCCTGCCTTATCTGCTCTGTCACATCACGGGCAAATACACTCCACAAACCACTTTCGTCAAGCTCATTTATAACGATATCAAGCTTGTTGACAATGCCATCACATTTCACAAAGCACAACATTCTATTAGAAGGCAAAATATCTTCTTCAACAGGAGAATCGAAAGATTGCTTTTCGATAAAATCATTCCAGACAATATGATTGTGCTCTGAGTCTTCAAGCATGAAAAAAAGATGTTTACCTTCTAGGGGGCCATCTGTAATAAACGATAAGAAATCTTTAGCGGAATTATTTGCATGGACAATGTCACCATTGCTATTTAGAATAAGAACCATATCACTGGACTGCTCAAAGACTTCCTTATAACTAAACTCCATATTTGTATTTCCTCACAGCTAAAATGATACAATAAAATTATATTTATGTTTATAAATATTTATAGTAGAGTTTGTGGCAAAAAAAACAAATATTTGACACGTTAATTACACACAATTATTGCTAGTTTTTGCGCAATCGTTCCCGAATTAGAGATGCCCTGAATATATCTCTTTCCTCAGAAGAAAGTTCTCTACCGGCATACTTTTGAAGATGCGATGGTTGAACTAAAATAAAGAGCTCGTTTACGGTGTGTATTTCTACAGAAGAAAACATTCCCATATCAACCCCCAAACGCAATGCAGAAAGAGAGTTTAATGTTTCTTCACTTGAAATCACATATGCATGGCGCAAAACACCATATGCACGGCCGACCTGGTTCATCAGAAAGTTTTGCCTGTTTTCAAGGAGAAACTGCCTTGCGTTCTTTTCATGATTAATAATCTGCTTAAGTACAGCGTCTAAACGGTCTATAATCTGCAGCTCACTTTCTCCAAGCGTACTTTGGTTTGAAACCTGAAATAAATTACCGAGATTAGAAGTCCCCTCACCGAATATGCCACGCACAGCAAGCCCTAATTTACCGACGCCATGAATAACGGAACTGATTTGGTCAGATAAAACAAGGCCAGGGAGATGAAGCATTACCGAAGCCCGCATTGCAGTTCCGACATTGGTAGGACAAGAAGTCAAATAGCCCAACTTCTCATCAAATGAAAAATCTAACTCACGACTAAGTTTATCATCTATTTCATTTACCTCAGCCCAGACCTCTCTAAGCTGGCAACCGGGCCTCATCGCCTGAAGCCTGATATGATCTTCTTCATTGATCATAAGACCGGAAGACTCATCGCGACTCACGATAAGACTAGCCATAGTCTGTTTGTTAATTAATTCACGGCTTGCAAGCCTTCTCTCCAAGAGAATCTGTCTGTCTGTTTTATTAAGGTCGCGTAATTCAAATTGAAAGACGTCCTCAAAGCATTTTGAGGCTTTTACAGCCATTTCCACAGCGGCAACGGTTTTGACCAGCTCGCTCTGACTTGCACTTACAGGGAAAGGTATCCCGAGTATATTTCGAGCCAGGCGAATACGGCTGCTTATTGCAATATCGTCTTCAGGCCCCTTATCAGCAAGCCAACTAACTCTATTACCAAGCAACTCATCAACTGAATGCATATCCATAGACAATACCTTTATTCACTTAGCGACTGTTTGAGTTCAGTAATCTGGTCTCGTATCTGCGCCGCACTTTCATAATCTTCACGTTGAACATATTCATCTAATTGCTGCTGAAGACTCATTACCTGCAAAGTCACGCGGCTTGATTCACTTGTACCATGATTGCCAGGCTGCTTGCCTACGTGAAGACTCCCCCGATGCATTGTATTTAAACCGGGAACTAGAAGTTCCCTAAAAATCATATAACACTGAGCACACCCAAGCCGTCCAGTTTTCCTGAACTTGGCTGTATCCCAACCGCATTCCGAACATATTAGACTAGGCTGACACTCTCCCTCCTTTCCATCATCTTTCTCATTATGGAAAGGCATCTCAAGTTCATCTGATAGGTTATAAAGCATATCAGCCAAGTTAAACCCTTGCAGAATCGGGTCCTTCTCAACTTTATCCGCAGCGCATTCAGAACAGATATGAAGCGATTTTTTATTGCCTTGAACTATCTCTTGTATATGTATAGTTGCAGGATTTTTATGACAAATTTCACAAAGCATATGACTACCTTCTCAAATACGATTATGGAGTACGACTTAGTGGTCGGCCATGTTCAAATTAAACATGACCTATTAATCAATTTTATTTCAGTTTACTACTTAAAACAATCAAATTAAACCTTTTTGAGGTTATATCCTCCCGGAGCATCTTCTACAATCCAACCTTTATCTTTCAGAAGGTCACGAAGTTCATCCGATTTAGCCCATTCTTTATCAGCACGAGCCTTAAGTCTCTGGTCTGCAATCTCTGTAATCTCTGCGGGAATCTCCACTTCAACAGCATCGACATCGAACACATCAAACACTTGATCAAATTCGCGGAACAGTTCGAGAACTAATTCTGCGTCTCCAACAGTTAAGCTGTTTGAATCAAGTAATCTGTTTATATCAGTTTGAATGCCATAAACAGCCGCCAACGATTCAGAAACATTAAGGTCATCACCAAGTCCGTCTTTGAATGCAGTTCTTGCTTTTTCAACAAATTCGACAGAACTTGTGGGATCCCCGGTCTCTTCAACAGAACGAAGTCTTTTGAAAAACTGTGTAAATTTGGCAAGAACAGAACGAGCCAGTTCACATGCTTCAAAAGTGAAGTTAAGTTTCTTACGGTAATGAGTAGAAAGAAGAACCCAACGTAACTCGCTTCCATCGTATCCCTTTTCGATCAAATCGTTAAGTTTATAGAAGTTCCCTTTAGATTTTGACATTTTATCACCATCTACCATAAGATGATCGCAATGCAGCCAATAGTTCACATACTTACAATCATTGGCCGCTTCACTTTGAGCAATCTCATCCTCATGATGAGGGAACATATTGTCGACACCACCTGTGTGAATATCAAAATGCGCACCAAGGTGTTTCATGCTCATTGCAGAACACTCAATGTGCCATCCGGGACGCCCTTTTCCCCAAGGACTTCCCCAGAACACATCACCGTCATCTTCACTCCACGCTTTCCATAAAGCGAAGTCAGCAACTGAGTTCTTAGCGTATTCGTCATTTTTTATACGAACGCCCGAACGCTGATTTTCCATATCAATTTTCGCAAGGTTCCCATAATCAGGAAACTTCTCGATTGAGTAGTAAACACAACCATCATCAGCTTTATAAGCGTAACCTTTTTCTTCCAGCACCTTGATAAGCTTTATCATATCCCCAATGCATTCAGTAGCTGCAGGATAAACATCAGCTTTTTTGATGCGAAGAATTTCAAGATCTGAAAAGAATGCATCCTTATACGTCTTCGTAAATTGGCGCAGAGGGATCCCCGAAGCCTTAGAATCACGGATAGTCTTATCATCAACATCAGTAAGGTTCATCACCATTTTCACGTTGTAATCGTAGAATTCCAGAGTTCTTCTCAGAAGATCCTCGAACATATACGCCCGGAAGTTTCCAATATGAGCGTAATTATAAACAGTTGGTCCACAAGCGTAAAAACGGACTTCATTATCATCAATAGGTTTAAACTCTTCCAGTTTTCGGCCGAGAGTATTATAAAATTTAATTCCCATAACTAACTTTACTTCCTTCTAAAGGTCTGCTGATTTTATTGTTTTTTGTTATAAACATAAAATAACGGAATAGCCTCATTGTGCAATACCAAGGCTAAATATGTTTGTAGAAATAGCGACAGAAAGATATAGTTGCCAATGGAGAATACACTTAAACATTTTGTCGGCTTTTTAACTCTCGAAAAAGGGTTGAGCAAAAACAGCGTCCAATCATACAAAGCAGATCTTCTGGATTTTATTTCCTGGCTCAGAAACGACGACATAAACGATTTTTTAAGCCTCACCAGAAACGACATCATTTATTACCTTGGCGAACTAAGAGATCAAAGCCTGAAAGTTTCGACCATTGCACGGCGTCTTGTTTCTATTAAAGTTCTTTTCAGATACTTATTTCAGGAAAGTATTATCCCGGCCGATATTACTGATGTAATGGATTCTCCCAAAATGTGGAGAATCCTTCCCGACCACTTAAATTCTGTTGAAATTGATAAATTGCTCGAGTCTTACCCGATGAGCAATGATCCTATTAATTTTAGAAACAGAACAATGCTGGAAGTAATGTACGCATGCGGCCTACGTGTTTCTGAATTAGTAAATCTGCCTATAAATGCAATTCAATTCGATGAAATGATAATTCGTGTGCATGGAAAAGGCGGCAAAGAAAGAATCGTACCGATCGGAAAAACAGCTGTAAATCTAGTTAAACGATTTATTTCAGAACATAGATATAAATTATTAAAAGAAATTAACTATCCGAACCTTTTTCTTTCCTACAGAGGAAAACCATTAACGAGGGAACGTATCTGGGCTATTGTAAAAGAGGCTGCTTCAATTGCCGAAATAAAGAAAAGTATTTCACCACATACACTCAGACATTCTTTCGCCAGTCACCTGCTGGAAAACGGAGCAGACTTGCGGGTTATACAGGAAATGCTCGGACACGCTGATATAAGCACAACACAGATCTACACACACATAGACGGCAAACACCTTATGGAAACCCATAAAGCATTCCATCCCCGTGCATAAAATCTAGACAAAAAAAAGCATCACTCTCATTAGAGAATGATGCTTAATAAAATCGTAACAATCGAATTGATTACATTCTTGCAGGAATCAATTCAGCTCTTCTGTTCTTAGCTAAAGATTCACCGGCAGGCTTCTCTTCACCAAAACTTAGAGTTTTAATACGGTCTTCAGGAACCCCTGAAGAAATAAGAAAATCTTTTACAGCGATCGCACGTCGTTCACCTAGAGCCCTGTTGAACTCCGCACTACCACGCTCATCGCAGTGACCTTCAATAATAAGGCCGACACTTGCATATTGTGTCAGATAACCAGCGACACTCTCAAGCTTAGCGCGCTCAGAGCTTCCGATACGTTCCTGATTGTACGCAAAGTAAACGATTGGAAAGTTCAAACGTCCCGGAATCACTTGCCACTCACCATCTGCGGATTCAATTGCCGCTTCAATTTCACTGTCCGGAGTAAATTCTCCAAGTCCATCGATATCATTAATATCTACAATATCGATACCATCTGTAGGAAAATTTTCAAAATCTTGCAAAGGTGCTAGTTCTGTACTTTCAATAGCTGAATCATCTTCAAAAAGTCCACCCCACCAGTCAGAAACACTTGCACAACCAGAACCGAAAACCATACTAGACACACACATTGCATAAGCAAGAGAACGAGCCAATTTCATAAATCAATATCCTTATAAAAAATTTGTTTTTAACCTTATATACACTCTTTAAAAAGTTGATTCAATTAACAATTATTGCAATTGAAAATTGAAGAAAACAGCATTAATCTGTAACCGTAATAAAAAACGATAAAAAAGACAGCCATTTTTGTAAAGAAAAGGGCCTCATACCAGAAACCCAAATGGTGATATTTTGAAGGACATAGACTGGAAGAACCTAGGATTTAAATACACTCCAGTAAACTCAAACATCCGTTACACTTACAAGGATGGAGAGTGGAGTGAAGCGAACCTCTACAAAGAGGACACAATCAACATGTCAATTGCGGCAACATGCCTGCACTACGGACAGGCGGCATTTGAAGGAATTAAAGCTTTCGGGTGCAAAGATGGAAGCGTCCGCGTTTTCAGACCGGAAATGAACGCTTCTAGAATGAACCGTACATCCGACTACATTCTTGGACCTGAGATTCCTGAAAATCTTTTTCTTGAGGCTATCGAGAAAGTAATCAATGACAATAAAGAATTTGTTCCTCCTTACGGGACTCGCGGTTCGATGTACATCCGTCCTCTTCTTATCGGAACTGGAGCTCAAATCGGAGTTTCACCTGCGGATGAGTACGAATTCATGATTATGGTTATGCCGGTTGGAGAATACTATAAAGGCGGAATCAAGCCCGTTGATGCGATTGTCGTTGAAGATTACGACAGAGCTG
>JAUVCU010000079.1 GCA_030590715.1 Lentisphaeria bacterium | reverse complement strand
CCTGCTCAATTTCTTCAGTATGTTACTGCACGTGCTTATCAGCAGAATCAACTGGTTGACGATCTGAGCCTTCTTAAAACGGCTGAAGAGATGGGTGTAAGAGCTTCTGATGAAGAAGTTGTAGATTACATCAAAAAAGCACAACAACTTCAAAAAGACGGTAAGTTCTCTAAAGACCTTTACGATAACTTCATCAAGGATTCAGTTGTTGTGATGGGGTATAAAGCTGCTGATTTCGATTCTGCTGTAAGACAACTACTTACAATTCAAAAAATTAACGCTGTTGTTGCTGGAGAGCCAGTTGTTAGTGACGCGGAACTTCAAGCATACTACAACAACCAGAATACGAAGATTAAAGCTAAAGTTGCCCGCTTCAAAGCTGCTGACTATAAAGGTTCTATCAAAAAATCTACAGATGACCTGAAAACTTACTTTGAAGGCAACAAAGATTCTTACATGGATCCTGCTCAATTTAAGATTGTTCTTGCTAAATTCAATAACGTAGCTTTCGAAGCTGAAGCAAAGAAAACTATTGACGCTAAAACGATTGAAACATACTACAATACTAACAAAGCTAAGTACAAAACAGGTGACAAGCAGCAGACTCTTGAAGAGGCTACTGCAGCTATCGTTTCAACACTTGCTAAAGATAAGTCTAAGAACCTTGCTCTTAAGAAAGCTGACCTGTTTGAAGCAGAAGCTCTTGCAATCGTTGACGAAATCGAAGAAACAGATGAAAGAGTTGCTAAATTCACTGAGCTTTACAATAAGAATATGAAAGCTTACGGTGAGTGTGTTGAACTGGACTGGTTTAAAGATGGTGCTGTTTCTATCCCTAAAGTTGGGATTGAACCTGCAATTGCTAAAACAGCTAAAACTATCTACGCAGACATCCCTGTTTCAAGCGCGATCTCAGGATCGCGTGCTGCTTACGTAATACTTCTTAAAGAGAAAAAAGAAACAACAAATTCATCTTTCGAAACAGCTATGAGCAAAGTTATGGAAGATTGTACTTCAAAAGAAGCACTTGATCTTGCTCAGTCTGGCGCGACAGAGTTTGCAGCAGCAGTAACGGTTGCTCTTGAAGCAAAAACAGAATTCTCAGCAATTGAAAACTCGGCTAAATTCGAAGACATCGCAGCTTACCCGTCAAGCGGTAAACCTGAAGCAAAAGTAGCAAACGGTAGTATTATTGCTGAAGAAGCAGCTAAGACTGCAAGCGGAAGCGTTTCTGGTGCGGTAAACAATGACCAGGGTGCTATTGTTGTATTCGTTGAAGCACGCATTGCTCCTGAAGCTTCTGAGTTTGACAAAGACAAAGTCGCTGGCGAGTACCGCAATCTAAAAGTTCAAGCTTCTAGACAGGCTTTCAGAAGCTGGATCAGCGGAAACATAACTGGTAACTAGTTGAGAATACTTTCGGCCCGATTTTATATGTCGGGCCTGTAGTTCTTAATTACACATCATGTGGCTGAAATCTTAGTTTTTGAAATTAGAAAATTCGCTAAAATACGGCAATGCCGCGAATAAGATAACTACCGCTTGCGGTATAAGACCTTTTCTCAAATTGGATAATCAAAAAGATAATCTCAAAATAGCGGTAATTTCTGACTCTCATGGATTATTGAGGGGAGAAGTTCTAAAGCGGTTAAGTGGCGTGGATGCCATAGTTCACGCTGGCGATATCGGAACTGACGAAGTTCTGAACCAACTCTGCTCAGTCGCTCAAGTCTATGCCGTTCGGGGGAATACGGATAATTCGCCTTGTTTACGCCACATTCCAAACAATGACTGTTTTGAGATCGGTGGACGAACATTTTATCTTCAGCATATTCTGGAATATATCGATATTGATCCCGTTGCCGCAGAAATAGATTTCGTTATTACAGGGCACACGCATCAGCCGGCTCTCCAGGAAATTCAGGGTGTAACATACCTTAATCCGGGAAGTATCGGGCCGAGGCGATTCGATTATCCTATCTCTATGGCATTTATTGAAATCAAAGGACAGTCTTTCGACATCAATTTTGTTGAGTTTGACAAATAATGGTATCTTACAGTTAAAGGCATGAACATGCGCAAAAATGAGTATATTGACGAGGTCTTTGCAAACAAAGAGTTCGAAACACAGGTGATGAAAGATAAGCTATTTAGTGGATGTTCATTCAAAAACTGTACCTTTACGGAGGCTGATCTGTCGCGCTCCACTTTTGAGGAGTGCCAATTTTTCAGCTGTAGTATTGTTGCTCCCAAACTTGCTAACGCGAGCTTTGTTGATGTTTTGTTCGACGAATGCAAGATAATTGCCGCTAAATTTGAGTCTCTGAATACTTTTTTGACCTCTTTTACTATTAAAAGTTCAAAGCTGATGTCGTGTTCATTTGCCAAGATGAATATAAGCAGCATGTCATTCAGCAAATGTTCAATGGATGATACTACTTTCATTAAATGCAATATTGCTAAAGCTGATTTTTCTGATGTCGTGTTCAACAGGGGCTTCTTTGCTGAGTGTGATTTGAGCGGGGCAAACTTTTCAGATGCGACCGGTTTTGTGCTGGATCCACGTGATAACCAGATTGGAAAAGCCAAATTCACCGGTATTTCTGCGCTCGAACTGCTTAGGGTCTTTGGCATACAAATCGTTTAAGCTGTCCTGAAAGGCTTAACTTCCTAAAAAACGCTTAGTTTTTGATAGAATTCGTCCGTATTGTCGAGCATCATTCCGTGAGTGCTGTCTGAAATCATAATTTTTCTGTGTCGGTTAATACTCAAAGATTGGACGATCATTGTAACGGTATATGTAGCAGCGTCCCGCAAACCGATGCCAACAGCTCCTTTGTGTCCGGAAAGTTTCCCCGTTTAGATGACTTACCGCAGTCCGGAAGATCAACTCTTAGCGGTGGTTTTAGCAGTTCAATGTTGTATCTCTCCCCGATTTTCTTTTATTAGACTGTCTCTTCCGCTGGATGATGGCGCTAATTCCAGCTTTAAGTGAATCGAAAATTCTTCATAAGTGGAATCATAGGTGTACATCTATATTTCAGCCGATCGTACTCAGAATCTGTCTCCATTACCGCTTTCAGCAAACTTGTTTATATCTCATTAATATCGTATAAAAAGTTAAAGGTCTTTACCAAAAAACAGGAGAAACTGTCATGCTCAAATCAGTCTTGCTAAAAATGTTCGTTCTGACTTATTTTATGATGTATGGAGAGGTAATGAGGGGAGCCCCCCCATCTGATTACGCCAAAAATACTGTTCTCCTCTATTCAAAGAAACTGAATGATCAAGTTGACCCTCTTTACAGGCAATATAAACATTTTAAAGAGTCGAACCGTTTAATGGAAATAGACAACGGCAGTTTAAGGGAAGTGTCGATTGTCAGTGAAATGGGAGGCGTTTTGTCATCTCTTATCCAGGCATATAATGCTGCGATAGATAGTGGCTGGCCGGAAACAGACCCTGAGCTAAAGAAAGTAAAAGATCAGATTATAGAAACCCGGGCAAAGATGGAAAAATATGGAATGTGGCTGTCATTTCAATTTGGAGAAGAACTAATTGCCGGAAAAAAAGACTTTGGTCTGGAGACGTATCGTAATATGGCATGGCACGCTTTTCTGGTCGCAAAAATAGGGCAGGTTGATAAATCTGTATCGGAATTCCAGGAGCTGGATAAACGCATCAGAAAACTTAACGAAGATATTGACGAATTGATTGACGAAGGAAAAACAGCTAAAGATGTACCATTTATAGACCTTCCAAAACATCCTGCCTACAAACGAATGCAGAAAGAGATCCAAAAATTCAAAGATATAGCAAAACCATTATTTGCCGAACAGGAGAAACAAAGAGGCGTAATAGATAATGATGTTCATAAGCTTCAGGATATGTACACTCAATGTGATAACATGCTTAGACAAGCGGAAAAGGCCGTTGGGGCAAGTGGAGCAATGGAAAATATGCTCAAGCAGTATGAGGAAACAGTTGAGCTTATGAATTCTTTTGATAAGGATGAGTTGGTTTCAATCAAGGAATACATAACTGAATTCGAAGGAAAGTATGGGACTGATCAGGACAAGATTTTTGGTAATATTCATTCAGTAAGAGGAAGTAAACACGATTATGTCCGAAGTCCCGCTTCAACATATTATTCACTGAATGAAACTATCAGACGGTATGAAGAGATCAGGCCTATAATTGCCAAGAAGATCTATGAATATGTTAACAGCGGCAGTCAGGCCGTGTATGAATACCGAAAGAATGAATTTGATGAACGGTTCAATAACTATGAAGGGAACGTTGAGTTAGCCCTGGAGTACCTGCCTGGAGATGCAAATCTTGAACAGTTGAAAAAGGAATTGTCATCTCGCCGCGATAAAGCCTGGGCTGATATTAATGCCAAAATAGATACTCAAACCTGGGCCGGACATTCCGACACGTTCCAGGGGCCTGGTGATCCTGATGACCTTGCCGAAGAAGCTTTAGAATGGGCAAAGCGCGATGCCGGATGGACTGAAAATGAAACTCCTTTAGCAGTGCGCGTAACAGGCGACTGGCAGGTAGGAAAAAAGAATATCTTAGGTGCCGTAATCAGCTGGAGGCTGCCAATTGAATTGGCGACTCAAAAACATGTAGACCTAGATGCCGGCAGTGATGTTATATGGAGCTTTAACTGCTCAATATATACGCGGGATGCCGAGAAGTCTCCACCGTGGGCTAGTCTTGCCGTGGGCAGTAACCGCAAACTTCGAAAGAGTAATATCTCCGGTATGTCTGGAGGAGGAAAAGGGCCTAATATACTTTTCAGACTCGCCTTATCTATTTCGCTGATTTTATCAGGTCTGCTGGTCGCTTCCGGTTACCTCAAAGGAATTGACCCTAAATTTGAAGATAAAATTAAAAAGATTATCCCACTGAAAGCGGTAATAGGTACAACAACCCTTGGTTTGGGACTTTTCTTTCTGATCAAAAATATATTGCTATTATCACCGTTTGCGGACTTATTACCCCAGGCCTTAGCTGTTGTGGTCGGATTATATCTGGGCTATGACATATTGGTAAGTCTGAAATTTAAAGAGCCTGTTGTCGAACGAGAAAGTGATGGTGCAGACAAGGATAAACTCGAAAGCATCACGACAAAAGCCGTTCATTCGGTCAGTGAAGGAACACAAAAGCTCCAGAAACTTATAGTTGATAACACAGAGACCATTAAGGGACTTCAAAAGTATGATACTCTCATGGGAATCAGCTCTATCGTACTGGGATTCGTTCACTTACTATTTGCCGGTTGGCCGTTGTTTTAAAGATCGAAGGTTGGTATATAATGCTTGCAACGCACCATAGGAATATTCTCCTGTGGTGCCTCATTTCATCAGAACTCAAACAACTAATGCACTTTGTAGCATTAGGGAGCGTCTTCATAAGCAGGTTCGAATATTAGTTGCTTAAAAAGGCTCTTAGCTTCTGATAAAATTCTTCCGGATTGTCGAGCATCATTCCATGTCCGCTGTTTGAGATCATGATCTTTTCCGTATCTGGCAAATACTCAAAAATGGGAAGATCACTATTTTCTTCTCCATATATATAGCAGGTCCGGCAATCCAGTTTCAAAAAACGCTTCAACAGATCGCCACTGTCAGACCATTTAACTAGCGATTTCGCATTCCGGTGAATCACATATGGCGCTGTTTGTTCAAAATCCATTATGTTGCTTTTCTTGAAACGGATGAGCTGTTTGGGGAAGGTTTTAGCTGCGTATCGGTCAAAATGAACGTCGGCAATTCCCCTGCTGAACAGTCCGCAGTCTTCGGCAATCAGGTTCCCCTCTGCGACAGTGTAGCTTTCTACATTATCAAAAATAGAATCAGATAGCAGTAAGCCAACAGCATTTCCCATACTGTGAGCTACAATGTGAAGCTTATCTGATTGGAATTCAGCGAGCAGTGTTTCGCAAACCGATGCCAGCGCTTCCATTGTGTACGAGAAACTTTCTGGTTTGGATGATTCCCCGCAGCCGGGCAGATCAACGGTGAGAATCGAATATCTTTTGAAAAGAGGATTATCAAAAACGGGAGCAAAGCACTCTTTGGTACAACCAAGTCCATGGATGAAAAACAGCAGGCCTTGGGCATCGTTTTTGATATCACAGCGGTAGCACACATCGACACCATCAATGTTGACATATTGTTCCAGGCTATCGCGGTTATCTTTCATCTTGCTCTCCTGGTTTCAATATATACTATTCAGATAATAACCAGGATCATTTCCTGACTGATTGTAACTGTAGCCACCGACAGGCTGGTATCAATAGCAGGAATCAAATTCCACCCTTCACAGGATTACCTCCAATCCGGTCAAAAGAAAAAAGCTTAAATCCTAAGAAAGATAGGATTCAAGCTTTTAGATAAACGGCGTAACATACTTACAACCAATTTGTAATGGTGTGTTTTTTACTTTGCCCCATCGCCGTATGGTGCCTCAATCATGATCAATATTACCAAAAGACCAACTATTTGAAGTACTTATCGTAATTTTTTTGAGTCTGACCATTATTTGATAACTCTTCCAGTGCGGAAAAGAATTTATATGCAGCACACTCTTTTGATATGACTGTCTGAAAATTCTTAACAGTGACTTCATTCGTACTGTTATAATTTGGATTTGTTTGCTCCTTGAGCTTTGTAGATTTCCTCGAGAACCCGAGATACATCGGAAGAAATTCGCTGTTTATCGCTTTATGATGTACTTTTATCCCAATATCATTGAAGTTGCTTATATTATTATTTTTTTTGTAGTAATCAACAACTTCGATATCTGCAACAAAAAAATCACCCCGACCAGCCTTTAAAGCTTTGACAACACTTTCCATGGGGAGCTTACTCAGTTTTATAATTTCTAATCCCGGATACTTTTTATCCCACTCCGCCTTACTACTACCGACTTCAGTCAATAAGCGGCCATTTGCCTGAGACATATTAGTAATCTCATTTTGAGTATTTAAAGAAATTAAAATCTCTTTGGTTTGTAGTCCGTTGGGTAAGTAGTACAAATACTCTGCTCTTTTTTTAGAAAATGAAGCTCC